>WGEI01000076.1 GCA_015492875.1 Anaerolineae bacterium
GTTTAGTAGAGCGTATCCCTTACCGTGCTGGCACGGCCTATCTGGATGACCGCTACCAGCAAATCTATATCGTGCGCACGGCGGAAGGGCTGGAAGGCGATGAGGCCAAGCCGCGCCGTTTAACCAGCGAAGACACAAACCATACCCCACCGCAATGGTCGCCAGATGGAGCATATATCTACACATCGCGCGCTAAAGACCCCGAAGCAGATGAACCGTTCCGCCACTCGCGCTTATGGCGCGTACACGTTGAGAATGGCACTGGTGAGTTTGTGCTGGATACCGAAGCGCCTATCAGCGATATGATGCCACGTATTTCGCATGATGGGCGTTATGTGGCCTTTGCGCGGGTACAGTTGCCACTGGATTCCCTCACGAAAGTGATGGCTTTGCCGCTGGATGGGGGCGAACCACTCGCATTAAACACAGAAATTGACCGCTCTCCTGCGGGTTATGATTGGATGAGCGATGGCAAATTAGCGCTCAATGTGCTGAATTATGGCGATACAGCCCTCTATCATAGTGACCCTGTGAGTGGCGGCTATGAACAGCGCTTTACTGGCCGCATGGTTATGGAAGATTTTGACGTGGCGGCAGATGGCGGCGTCGCCTTTGTGGGCAGCACGCCAGAAAACCCGTGTGAATTATATTGGTTGCCCGCTGGCGCAGATAAACCGCAGCAACTCACCGATTTTAACCAGCCGCTACTGGATGAAGTCTATGTTCAGCCAGTACAGGAAGTGCGCTACCAATCCCCCAACGGCGAAGTACAGGGGTGGTACATCTTGCCAGTTGGGTATGAAGAGGGGCAAAAATATCCCTTAGCGCTCAACATACACGGTGGGCCGCATGGCATGTGGGGGCCAAGTACGCGGACTATGTGGCATGAATGGCAAGTACATGCGGCTAGCGGGTACGTGGTGTTCTACTGCAACCCGCGAGGCAGTACAGGCTATGGCGAAAAGTTCATCCAAGCGCTTCATGCCGATTGGGGTGACGTGGCGTTTAAGGATATTATGGCCGGTGTCGATACCCTACTAGAGCGCTTCGACTTTATCAATGAATCGCGGATGGCGGTCACCGGCGGCTCATATGGAGGGTATATGACTGCGTGGGTTGTCGGGCATACCGAGCGCTTCAAAGCAGCTGTAACACAGCGCGGCGTCTATAACCTAGTGGCGTTTTACGGCGTGACAGATGTCCCCATTCTCATTTCGGACTCATTCGATACTGAGCCATGGGAAGACCCGCAGAAGCTATGGGAACATTCACCACTGGCTTATGCCCATAACATCACAACGCCATTACTGATTATTCACGCTGAAAACGATTTCCGCGTGCCTATCTCTGAAGCGGAACAGCTCTTCGCTATCGTACGTAGAACGGGTAAAGCCCCTGTCAAATTCTTGCGTTACCCGCGTGATGGGCATGAACTCAGCCGTAGCGGAGAGCCAAAACACCGCGCCAGCCGTTTGAGCGAAATGGTGGCATGGTTTGACCAGTATTGCCAAATAGAAGAGGAAGCTTAATCGCCAGTAGCAAGCGCCATCAGGACAATGCGGCTGTAATGCGTCACTTTGTCAATGATGTCTCGGCGTTCTTCTTCAGGTAGCATTTGCAGCACAATTTGCACCTGCCCCATTAGGGTTTGTTGAACAGCATCGAAACGGGCGCGCCCATCTTCGGTGAGCACTACGAGGACGGAGCGCCCGTCTTCGCTACTACGCTCTCGACGAACGAGAGGCGGCTTCGTTTGCGAAAGGCGCTTCACCAGCCCACTCATGGTGGCGTTGCTGAGATGGTGCTCGCGGGCAATTTGGCCAATAGGGCAACTCCCGCCATGATCATACAAGGTGCGGAGGACGAAAAACTGTGGCGGGGTTAAATTATGGCGCATGAGATGGGCGGCTAGACGTTTCTCCGCATCGGAGACAATCTGCAATAGCAGCGTCCAGACCGCGCTGACATCTTGCTCCAGGTTATCAGTCATGGATGCCTTCACTCTCAGTTGTAGCGGCGACTTCTGTGTGGATTAAGTGTAAAGCGAAGTGGCGGTTATGTAAACAAACTCGTAGCAAAAACAGTAGGGCGAGGGACTAAATTCCCCCGCCCGCTTCAGTTTGGCACAGTTTAGCCAAGCGCATCCCAAACTTCCAGCTTGCCTTTAACACGGCGAATAACCTCATCGGTGAATTCGCTGGTTGTGGCTTGACCGTGCAAATCTGGCGTGCGCACGCCATCATAGACTGCTTCTAGTGTCGCCTCGTAAATAGCGCGGCTGGCCTTTGAGGCCGCATCATTACCAACATAACGGAGCACAGCAGCGCCAGCCAAAATCATCGCCATAGGATTGGCGATATTCTTCCCTTGTAGGCTGGGCGCTGTGCCATGCGGCGCTTCGGTGAGGGCGACTTTGACATTAAAATCATCGTCCATGCTGAAAATGATGGACTCTGCGCCAGCAATCGTACCAAACATCTTCAGCACTAAGTCGCTCAGTGTGTCGCCATCGCGATTTAAGGCGGGGATGACGAGCGGCTCGCCAGTCGTCTCTAGCAGCAGCGCGTAGGTGGCATCAATCAGCTGTGGGTTATAGCGGACATCAGGATAACGCTCGGCGGCAGCATCTAGCTCTTCCTTCAACATTCCTTCATATACTGGGCTGACGGTATATTTGGGGCCGCCGAAAACAGTCGCTTGTGTACGACGCGCATAACGGAACGTAAATTCCGCCACCGCACGACACACGCGACGTGAGAGCTTGCGGGTACTATAGGCAACTTCGTCCAACCCTTCTCCCTCGCGCCATTCTTTGGCGTTATAAGCGCCATCTACTGCCATACGCACAACAGCAATTGGCGAATGTACGCCGGCGACAGTGCGCACAGTGGGAATGCGGCGTCCAGTGCGCAGGATGATTTGGGCTTCGAGCAGCTCACGTAGCAAAGCGTTGGGACTGCCGACATCGTCAGGGTCGCCAGGGGTAATCGTGGCGGCTTTGATACCTAAGCCCGTTTCTTTAATGCGGGCAGCAGCCTCGTGAACAACGCCGTTGTTTGTTTTACGGCGATTTTCAAGCGAGAGGTCATAGGTTTCAAAGTCAATATTGGGAACGCGGATAACATCCGGGTCTAAAACACGCAGGGCTTCATCCAACAGTTCTTGGCCAGTTTGGTCGCCCTGAAGAACGACAATGGTTCGTTTGCTCACAGTTAATCCTCAAGATGCTCACTCGGTGGAAACAGAACGGGCGTATTCTATCGAAGTATTGTCCAATTTTGAATAGTTAGCCCTTGAAACGAATAAGCCTATGGCATTACACAAATAATTACTTTGCGTCGCTAAATAATTTGGGATAAAATAAATCGCATCGTCTAGCCTCCCGGCATCTACCGCGAAGCGTATGGTGACAGTCGGAGTGAATATTCCGATTAAACATTTAGCGGTTTAGTTTTAGGAGGCTAAACATGAGCGAACAACAAAGGCCGTATAAGCGCGATTTGTACCGTTTCCCATGGTCATCCAATGACAATCCGATTGGCTGGCTAGAGGTTACGGACAAATGCAATATCTATTGTCGCGGGTGCTACCGTATTAACGGCTTGGCTGGTCATAAAACGCTCGCGCAAATTAAAGAAGAAATTGACCTGCTACAGGAATGGCGTAACTGTGATAATATCTCCATCGCTGGCGGCGAACCCCTGATTCATCCCAACATTTTAGACATTATTTCATACATTCGAGAACGTGGGATGAAGCCCCATATTTTGACGAACGGCGTCGCCCTAGAGCGCAACCCGGATTTACTAAAAGACTTAAAGCGGGCTGGCGCTGTTGGCCTGACATTCCATGTTGATAGCGAGCAAAATCGCCCACATTGGAAAAACAAGACAGAAATAGAACTCAACGAACTTCGCTTAAAATACGCGCGGATGGTGGCAGAAGTTGGCGGGCTATTTGTCAACTTTGGCATGACGGTTTACCCAACCAATTATGACCAAATCCCGGAAGTGGTGCGTTGGGCAAACAAGCATATCGACATTGTGCACGGGTTAGTTTTCATCACTTTCCGTGGCGCGGTGAACGACGGCAGCTTTAACTATTTCGTCAATGGCCAACGCATCCAGCCAGAAGTATCTTATATGGCGGATAGTGACGAAGAGTTCCATGTCACATCAAAAGATGTTTATGCCAAAATTCAATCAGCACACCCGCACTACGATGCAGCGGCTTATTTAGGCGGGACAGCATCGCATACCCGCATGACTTGGCTAGTGGCGGCACAAGTTGGGCGTAAGGGGAAGATGTACGGCTCAATTGGGCCGAAGACAATGGAAATGGTGCAAACCGTTTACCACTGGTGGAATGGGCGCTATATGGTGTACAAGCGCAGCCACAAACTGACAAAACTCGCCATTTTCCTCAGCCTATTTGATAAAAACATGCGCAAAGCCACCGCTGCATTTTTCAAAGATATACTGCGCAACCCTTTACGACTTTTCCGCCGCACTTATATCCAAACTATCGGCATTGTTCAAGGACCTGACATGCTGGAAGATGGCAGTTCCGATATGTGTGAGAGTTGCCCAGATATGACCGTATGGGAAGGTAAGCTGGTCTACTCTTGCCGTATGGATGAATGGCGGAAATATGGCAATTACGTCATCGCTCAAAGAACAGAGGATGAACCGCAAGTCGCGCCGATTGCCGATATAGAAGCCCAGAAGAACTAAGCAACATTTTCGAGCCTGACGAACAGCCTTTGTCCGATGGCGGAGGCTGTTTTGTTTGAGAGTTGCTCCAATGAATGACGATTCGCCAACGATAAGCAGCCAATTCTAGCCCTATGCGGTAGAATATGGCACAATCAGAAGGGTGTGGATTACTGATAGGAACAGTGAAGATGCACAAACGAGGATTATTAACCACCCTATTATTGCTCTTAGCGCTCGTATTTAGCTGGAATTTTGTGGCGGCTCAAGGTGAATGGGCTATCGATTATGCCTTTTTCGCTTGCGAGGATAAATTTGTCATTGAATTCAGCGGGATTATGCCGAGCGGTTATGATATTTACTGGCAGGGCTTCGGCGATGCCGCCGCAAGCACCCCGCTGACGGCGGTAAGGCGAGTTGAGGTTAATGGTGATTTCGCCGTTAGTGACCAAGCAGCCTATAACAACGGCACAACGTTCACACCGGGGCAATTGGCTAGCGTCAGCATTAAAGTGGCGCGGGAGAATAACCCTGATGATACTCTGTTCACCGATACCTCTACGGATATTTTCGATGGATGTGTCGAACCTAGCAGCCCACAAGCGGGCACAGCAGCGCTCACGGGGCAAGCTGGCGAACCCACTGAATTCGTCCATTCTGGTATCTTCACGCCAGATGGGGGCTTTTTGAATGACCGCCCAGTATTTCAGCCAGAACCAGTGGTTCAGATTGGTGCACGCCCCAGCGAAACGGCGATAGAGGCTGAACTGCCGGGGCGTTCACGCGATGCTGGCCTAATTTTTGCCGAGTGCAACGATTATCCTTTAGCAGACCCTGGCTTGCTCTTCGATACTGACCCGCTACAAGTGTTCTGGTCATGGTTCGCGGCGACGCCAGAATTGGTGCAAGAGCATATTGCCCATGCCCAATACCAAGTTACGCTGAACGGTTGGTTTTTGCCTAATGTGCAGGTGAGCGAAATTCAGTTCCGTGATGGCGATTACTGGGTGTTCTACACGGCTGACTTAGGCAACGCATGGAAGCCCGGTGATTATAATATCGGTTTCAAACTAGAATGGGATGAGCCTATCAGCGATGGTTATGATGAGTTTGGGCCGGGTACGGAAAATGAGCGTATTGAAAGTGGGTGTGACTTCACAATTGAGCGCAATCCGTGGAATATCGAAATTATTCATACCCAACCGACTATACCGCTACAAATTCCACCGCCATAACACATCCAATATGGGCAAACTATGGGGCGTGCACAATCCCACGCCCCTTTTCAATACAGCAAAGGTGCTATGTTGGATTTGAAACAATTAGCTGCCGATTTATTTGGCATCACGCTAACAGATGAACAACTTGAGCAGTTTGATACCTATACCTGCGAGTTACTAGAATGGAATGAGAAAATCAACCTGACGGCTATCAAAACGCCGCAAGAGGTGCTCGTGCGCCATCATCTCGATTCCCTATCAATCGTATTGGGGGCGGAGATACACCCTAACACGCGGGTGATTGATGTGGGTACAGGTGCAGGCTTCCCTGGCTTGGCGCTCAAAATTGCTTATCCTGAGCTAGATGTCACATTGCTAGAAGCAACAGGTAAAAAAGTGAAGTTTCTGGAGCATGTCATCGCTAGCTTAGGGCTACAGGGTGTGCGGGGGCTTCATGCACGGGCGGAAGAAGCGGGTCATATGCCCGACCAACGCGGGCAATATCATCTTGTGTTAGCGCGGGCAGTAGCACGGTTGCCGGCGTTATGCGAATATATGCTTCCGCTGGCGAAAGTGGGCGGGCGTTGCATCGCGATGAAAGGCGCGACTGCGTTCGAAGAAGTAGAAATGTCTATAGAGGCGTTGCGTATTCTTGGCGGGCGCGTGGATGATGTCGTAGAGGTGAAGCTGCCAACCGTGGATGAACCCCATTGGCTAATTTTAATTGACAAATTGCGAGAAACACCAGCACCCTACCCCCGCAAGCCCGGCACACCGACGCGCAAGCCCTTATAATACGCTTGTGCAGATATGTAAGCGTTGTTATGATTAGATGCACACATCGTATACGGAAAAACTGACACCATGAACCTACTGCTACAAAACATTGTTAGTTTTGCACCTGTTGACCCCAATACCGCGACAGAAGGGTCTATAGGTGGGTTATTGTTGTACATTGCTCTCGCCTTAGGCGTTTCATTCCTGTGCTCTATTTGGGAAGCCGTGATTTTATCAACATCGGTCTCCCATATCGAAGTTCTAGTGCAAGAAGGGAGGCGGGCTGGTCGCATAATGGAGAAATTGCGCGAAAATGTTGACCAGCCAATCGCAGCCATCTTAACACTGAACACTATCGCCCATACCGTTGGCGCGGCAGGCGCAGGGGCACAGGCCACAGCGGTATTTGGCAATGAATTTTTCGGCCTCATCTCCGCAATTCTCACGCTGCTCATCCTTATATTCTCGGAAATTATCCCTAAAACGCTAGGAGCGGTTTATTGGAGGCAGCTGATGCCGTTCACGGCGTATACCGTGCGCGGGCTAGTATTATCGATCTACCCCGCTGTTTGGGCTTTCAATTGGCTCACGCGCTTATTGACGCCCAAAGAAGAACGACCAACGATCACCCGTGAAGAGTTGGAAGCATTGGCACATAAGGGCGCGCTTGAGGGCAATCTTGAAGAAGAAGAGAACCGTATTCTGAGCAATTTGTTCAGTTTAAGCGATGTACCCATCAGCAATATCATGACACCGCGTACGGTGGTTTTAGCGCTACAGGAAGATATGACCATCGGTGATGTAATTGCACGGCATCGCATTTTGCCCTATTCGCGCATTCCTGTTTATAGCCAAACTGCCGATGATACAAAGGCCTATGTTCTACGGCATGAAGTCCTCTCAAATGCAGCGGCAGACCGCATGGAGTTGACCTTGAAGGAAATAGCAAGGCCGCTACATGCCGTGCCAGAGACCAATACAGTCGCGCAAGTGCTGGAAGAGTTCATCACCCGTAAAGACCACATGTTCCTCGTTTTCGATGAATTTGGGGGCATGTCCGGCATTATCACTTTAGAAGATGCGTTGGAATCTTTGTTAGGTGTGGAAATCACTGATGAGTCTGACCTCGTTGAAGATTTGCGAGAGATGGCGCGCCAGCGTTATGAGCGCCAAACGGCACTCTTGCGCCAATTGGGCGGTTTAGAAGAACAGGGCGAAGTCACTTCTCCTCCATCAGAAGGCGCTGAAAATCCTCCTGAGGATACAGATTGAGGAGATATAACAGGAATTTCATAAAATAACAAACTAAAAACCAACGTTCTCATGATATAGTATAAACAAACAGAGCGTAGAGCATGAGAACGATGGCAAAAGTACCAACAAAAGCATATCCCACGCCAACCCTTTCGCCGAAGGTCATGGCGATAAGAATTGCAGCACTACCGACACCAGAACGGCAACGTTTAGCATTACGCAAAGCTTTATCGCGCTATCCTAATGATGCGAACTTGTTGCGGCTACAACGGCGTCTCACAGATGGGGAACATATTCGGCGCGCCGCTGCGAATGGCATATTCATCAGTTACACCAGCCAAAGCGAACTGTTTGCCCTCGCCCTAGCGGAAGACTTGCAGGCACAAGGGTTGCGGGTTTGGTTAGATATAACCCATATCCCAGAACAGGCAGATTGGCATCTAGAAATAGAGCGCGCGTTGCAGCGACATCATCTGATGCTATTGGTGGTATCACGAGACACCTTCACCAATGAAGATACACGGCGAGAGGTGCGCACGTTTTTAACCAGCGGCAAACTCGTGTTGCCCATACTGTATGAGCGTTGTGAAGTAGAGAAATTGGGATTATGGCTCTCGCCCATTAACTTTTGCCATAGTTATAGTCAAGGGCTAGAACAACTGAGGCGCTTGATTAAACCCCAATAGTAGAGCAATCATCTAAGGTGGGATAAAAACAGGAGGTGCTAACATGCGCCTCCTGTTTAGCTTCTATCCTTATTCTTCTGTGGCAAGATAAATGAGTTGCTCTTGCATTTCGATATGCGCTTCAACATCGGTGCGGGTCAATAATTTGGAGAGCAGCGACGAAAAGCAACCACAAGCTGAGCATACTGCAACCCAATAATTGAGCGAATATTTTGGGCGCTTTACCTAAACAGCGAGTTCATCGTAAAGTAATTCTTGGCTTAAATAGGGCAACACCGTCTCCCGACTTTCTAAAGTGAGCGATGCCGCAGTCACCCCCAAGCGCATGGCCTCATCAATTTCAACTTCGTTGAGCAGGCCGAAAATGACTGCGCCGGTAAAGGCATCTCCTGCGCCTGTCGTATCGACCACTTCGGTCTTACGGGCGCGGATGAAGCCGCTGCCACCACGATACGCATAAGCCATCCCCCGCTCTCCCATTGTCACGGCGACAATATCCACACCAATCATGACTAATTGACGGGCGGCGGCGGTGGCTGTATCTCGGTCTACCGCAGTGACCTCTAAGCCACATAGGGCATGTGTTTCAGAAGCATTGGGCGCGAGCAAGTAAAATTGGGGCAAAAATTCGCAGAAGCGGCTAGCGAGCGTTGGGGTTGTTGGGTCTCCACAAATGTGCACTTGATAACGGTCGCATAAATCGAATAGGACATGGAGCGCTTCGGATGATAAGGTAGCGTCGATAACCACCATAGAGGCCTGCGCAAATAGCGTTTCGTGCTCCAGCAGATAATCCGCATCTACGGCTTTCATCACCTCAAAATCGGAAAGCGCAACTTCTAACTCGCCATCGGCTTTCATCAAAGCCATATAGACGCCCGTTTGTACCCCAGCAACACGTCGCACATAATCACAGTTGATGCCCGCATCGCGGCACACTTGTAAGACACGTTCGCCCTCTAAATCTGCGCCAAGCGCGGTTAAAAGCACCGTTTCCACTTCGAGGCGCGCCAAATTTTCGGCAATATTACGTGCAATGCCGCCGACGCTATTGCGGATATAGCCGAGATTCGATTGCCCCCAAACGCACTCTTCTTCTGGACGGCCTTTGATATTGATACCAGCCGAACCAACAACTAGCACAAAGCCTTCATCCATGATTAAGCCCCTCCCCGCCTATAGGCGATAACCAACATAATGAATGGGCAACCGCTCATCTTGTTTGTAACAGTTCGGGCGGCACAACAGCACGTAAACGATGCTCTAATTCGCTGAGCATCACAGCCGTTGCCCCCCAAACTTTATGCCCTTGAACGTTGTAAAACGGCACACGCACACGATAACCATTAAATTGGTGGTAATCATGCTGCTTCAGGCGATCATCCAGCAAATCTTGCAATGGCAGGGTGAAGACTTCCGCCACTTCTTCGGGATTGGGTTGCAATGCCGGCAACGCATCCAAATACGCTACCGTAGGATATACATAAAAGTGTGAGGGTGGGATGTAGATGCGCGTCATCATCCCCAAAATTTCCGTTGGTGGATAGCAAAGCCCCAGTTCTTCACACGTTTCGCGCAGGGCTGTTGTTGTAAAATCGCGGTCGGTAGGGTCTCGGCGACCGCCGGGGAAGCTGACTTGCCCGCTATGGCCGCGCAAGTTATCGTTTCGTAACGTGAGCAAAATCCCTAAACGCCCTTGAGCATCTGGATATACTAATGCCAGCACGCCCGCTTCATTGGGTGGTGGCGCAGCAGGGTCGGGATATGGTGATTCTAGCGATTGGGCACGGTAGGGCGCCATCTTCACCAAAGCGGGGTGCGGGTCGAATTGGGATAGCTTAAACGCTGCGCGCAAATGCGCTAAAGTAATCATAATGGGACATTTTCCAGCCAAACGTATAGGTCATGCTCACGACGGGTATAACATTTTCCTGAGGGTAATGCAAACGTATTCACACCATGAGGCATCAGACGTAGGCGCAATTTCTCCATGCCGGGGCGCTCTAGAGCATCCCAATCGGCCAAAATTTGCTGTAAGGTAACGATAGAATCTGAACCGCCGAAACAATGAGCATAGCCCTGCCCTTCATAGGGGGCAAAGGAAGCGCTGCCGGGGGAGAAAAAAGCGATGCCGCGTCCTTCTAGGCCGTAAACCTTCTGCTCGCCGAGCACGGTATACACCGCAAATACATAGGGCGAAGGCTCTCTCAACATCAAGTAAAGTTGAAAGCCATACCAAAAATCAGGCGCATCTAACGGGGCACCAAGATGACATAGCTCATGGTCATCCGATAGCAGCATATGAAGTGCCGCAGTATCCAAACGGTCGACATCGTCAGCGAGTAGATAGAGCGATGTACTGCCAACACGCTTTTGCATACGGGGGCCGGCAGCCTCCCCACGTAGATAGACGAAGGCGCAGGGGCTATTAGAGGCGCTGTAAAATGTACCATCATCCTGTTTGACAAAGGCGGCGCTCACTTGAACGCCATCTAACCAAATTGGCACAACAAGCCGCCCACCCACTTTCAACTGGTCACACCATGCGGACGGCACATCCCAAACGCCTGCGGTAGCGATAATGGCGTCATAAGGGGCGTTAGGAGGATAGCCAGCTACAGCATCACTGGCAACGACAGTCACATGGGAATAGCCAGCGGATTGCAAGTTGTCGCGGGCTTGCTGCGCTAGTTCTGGGTCAATTTCAATCGTTGTGACGCGGCCACTTTCGCCGACAACCTGTTGCAATACAGCGGCGTTATAGCCTGTGGCTGTGCCTATTTCCAGCACATTCGCCCCTTCCGATAAGCGCAATTGCTGGAACATGAGCGCCATCATGGTGGGCTGGCTAGAAGAGCTAACAACCAACCCCGCTTCATTCTGTTTGATGGCGATGGCGCGATCGTCATAAATGACATCCAGCGGATGTCCCTGTAAAAACAAATGGCGCGGCACAGCCGCAAATGCAGCCTCCACGCGCCTATCTTGAAATACGCCCTTATCGCGCATTGTTTGCAATAGGGTTTGATGTAATTGTGCTGGGTCAGCCATACCAAGCTCGCCGTTTTCGCAAAGATACGCCAGCCTCTTCTTGGCCAGCCCGCCGTGTCGTGCGCACGCGGCCACGAGAGTCAATAAACACTTCCCCAGCTTTTTGCAAACGGGCAAATTCTTCCGGCGTAATCACCGGCGCAGGCTCTCCACCGAGACGCTCTAAACGTTCGTTCATCGCGTCTTCTGGCTCTTGTGGCTGTTCCTGCTGGCTCAAATTATTCTGGTCTTCGCTTGTTGGGATGTTTTCGTCGTTCATTCAATACCCCTCTAGTGGCCTGTCACACGGCTAGTGTCAGTTCCGTTCTTATCTTATCATATTTCAACGTTATTATGAAAGCGCCCCCTAAATTGTGGGCGTCTGCTATTATCCCCCGTTATCTTTAGAAACAAGTTCATCTAATGAGATAGACGCTTGTTGCTGCTTCAAACCGCAGACTAGGCATTCTGGGTCACGCTCAATCGTCACCCACAGGGTGCTGTGCGGCGGATTGGTATAGCCTTCGAGGATTTCTAGAGAACTGTTTGCGATAATAATCGTATTGCCCGGTAACGGCTCGCTAATTGGCGAACCTTGTAACAGCTCGTTCAGCACTATATCCGCTTGAATGGTCGCCACTTTTAATACATGCAGCCATAGACCCGGTTCGGCCTCCAATGTGCCACTTTCGCCAATCATGCCATAGTCCAGTTCGCCACCTTGCCCCTCGCTGATAGCGATTTCATCGCGCAAAGCCTGTGCCCAGCAAGCATAGCAGGGGCCATCATAGGGGCGGATAATGACCACATCGCCCCCAACGCCACGCTCATAAACCCCGGCGTAGATAGCGGGAATATTGCGGCTCAGCAAGGCTTCGTTAATGGCGAATTTCGTCGGCTCATTATCTACACCGACGATGACCATATCGAGGCCATCGAGCGCATCAAGGTGCGATTCAAATTTATCGGCAATCGTGATGACTTCTGCTTGATTATTGCGATGGCGGATGAGGTCTGCGACAGCTTCCACCTTTGGGCGGCCAACATCACGACTATCGGCGATATGGCGGACGATATTGCCCTCATCGAGAATGTCTGGGTCAATCAAGGTAAAATGACCAATACCACTCATGGCAAGGGATTGGGCAACAAAGCCGCCGCCAGACCCCAAACCAATAATCCCCACATGGCTTTTGGCCAATCGGTCAAGATTATCTGCACCGATTAAACGCTCAATACGTTGCCAATCCGCAGTCATGAGTCATCCTCCATTTCGGTCTGTGGGGCGGTTTCCGGTTTTTCCGCATCTGTTGCTGGCTCTTTCGTAGCGGCCTCGTCATTTTGAGAGGCAACGGCCACCTTTTCAGGAGGCGTTTCATCGCTGGCTTGTGCCGACGCTTCACTCTCAGGCACATCATTGGGCGTATCAGCTGATTCCGCTACTGGTTTGGGTTCAGGTTCGGGCAGCAGATTGTGCTTTTCTTCGATGATGCGTATTAGGTCAATTAAATAAGTGTCTTTGTCCCAGCGCCAGCCACGCGGGGGCTTAAGCTGTTCGGCAACATCCCATAAGCGCCAGAAGTTATCGTACATATCAAGATTGGAATCCATTTCGGAAAATGGTGCAACATAAAAGCGGGGCGCAACATCTGGATAATTCCAGCGGGTAGTTAAAATATAGACTTTATCTGAGCTTTTCCGCGCGCATAAAATGCAAATCTCAATTGGCAGTTTATTATCAACATTGAGTTCTAAGACATTGGCAAATAGGCCTTCGACATTCAATTGTTCTATCTCAGTGTTAAGGCGCTTATAGTTCGTCAAACTCCAAGGGTAAGGGGCTAATTTAGGGAGTTCGCCCTCTTTGTAGATATGCGGCACAATGGGCTGAAAATAGAGGCTATCACGATGAATATACCACCAGTCAATGCGGATATGCTCATCATCCCCATTAGGC
This sequence comes from Anaerolineae bacterium, assembly GCA_015492875.1. Taxonomy (GTDB): domain Bacteria; phylum Chloroflexota; class Anaerolineae; order Aggregatilineales; family Phototrophicaceae; genus S146-30. Next base: position 13,637 of record WGEI01000076.1, read on the forward strand.
AGTAAAGTATAATTCATCATCCCTACGTTTTTGGGCGAAATTGTTGGTGGGTGGCCAATGGTCACAATGGGCACAAGCATAAAGTCTAGTGTGACATCGTCATCATGCAACAGCTGCATCACGGTGCGCAAATCGCCACCGCTAGGGGCAATCATAAAACCCGGCTGTTTATGCCAATCCCCCAAATGCGCCAGCGACGCATCCCATTTGAAATCATCCCCCCGCGCTTCTCGTTGTTGCTCACGATACACATTCCAGTTATTCGATAGCCACAGGAATATATCTTCTTGTAGCGTATCGCCCTGTTCAAACATATGCGCCTGCCGCACGACGCTTTCATCAGGTGCGATTGTATCAAGCACGACGATTGTACCGTTTGGCGCTTCGTCATCTGGTGTTAGCACCAAACCGATGAGCGATTCGCCGGTTTCATCTTCAATGAATTGCGAAGCGACATCACGAATATGGTCTAATACCTTTTGAGCCACAATTAAACGCGGTACTACCCCATGTCTTAGCATAGCTAAACCTCGTATTTGTCGATAAATAAGACGACCCCAAAGCATAGCAATTATTCCCCCAAACGCCTACCATAACGGCGGGAGAAAGTATTCCGACGGGTAACGTACTCTTCAATCCCCGGCCAATGCCCAGTAGCGCGCCAAGTATAGTAGGCATAAAGCCACTGGATCGCCCAACCGGTGACGGTCACAGCGGTTGATTTGCTGGGATTCCACCCGTACTGCTTGCCCTCTGTGGGGTTAAACAGGCATAACTGGCCATCTTCATACTGGTGTTTTTCGCTATAGATAACGGGGTCGACACAATATGCCTCCGCTGGCGAGGCAGGATAGTTGCGTGGATAAACGATTTTCAGCGTATGTTCCACCATAGGCAAGTCAACGAGATTTACCTCAACTGTGCCAATCCAATATAGCCCACCGTTGGCATCTTCTCGTAGTTGGAAAGTATCGCCAAATGTCGCGTGCATCGCCTCCACTTCCCAAATAAGGCGCGGAGAAACATTATGACGTGTGCCCCACCATTGCGTAGCCATTAAAACGTCCTCTCTAATCGCTCAACATCTACACCAAAGTGCCTAAATTAACTCTAAAGCAGTTTTGAAATGTTGTCTAGCAATGCGTCTAATCACTATACGGACGAAGGGCGGCAAAGTTGCAACTAAAACAGGTATCAATCCATTTTTAACACAGGGTAAAACTATGCTTACTCGCGTGATAATCAAGAACTATAGCCGCTTAATGATGCTTTGTTTGGGGCGATAACTGTGAAATTTACCACAAGCGTAGATATAAGGAGAATAGTCTGCTAAAACAAAGATGTTCAGCGTGACTAGCTGTAGCGATGCTTGCAAACACTCTACAGAAAATCAAACGCTGAACACCTATATCTTGTCTATGTGAATACTAATTGGTATTCACGCAAAAAGCAAATGGGAGTATATGCACATGCGTATTATGCGGTTTGTCACTGTCGCTTTACTGGCAATTCTCGTTAGCGTAGCTATCATGCCGGCGACTGCTCAGGAGAGTGGCGAAGTTCTCACAGTTTATTCTGGCCGTAGCGAAAGCCTCATCGGCCCGATTCTGGAACGCTTCACCGAAGAAACCGGCATTCAAGTAGAAGTGCTTTATGGTAGTAGCGCGGGGCTGGCGGGGCAAATTTTAGAAGAAGGCGCCAATAGCCCGCCAGATGTCTTCATTGCGCAAGATGCAGGCGCGCTGGGTGCTGTAGCCAAAGCTGGTTTATTCGCCCCATTACCATCTGACATTTTGGAACGTGTGCCGGAAGCGTTTCGCTCTCCAGAAGGACTGTGGGTTGGCTTGAGCGGGCGCGCGCGTGTGCTGGTTTACAATCCAGAGCTGCTAGAAGAGCTGGGGCTAGAACTGCCGAATTCTATTCTAGACCTCATCAGCGAAGAGTGGCGCGATCTGGTTGGTTGGGCGCCCACCAATGGATCGTTCCAAGCTAACGTCACCGCGATGCGCGTTCTGCTAGGCGATGATGCCACCCGTGAATGGCTAGAAGGTATGGTTGCGAACGATGCTCAGGTTTATGAAAAAAATACGCCGATTGTACAGGCTGTCATCAACGGTGAAATTCCGGTTGGCTTGGTCAATCACTACTACCTGTTCCGCTTCTTAGCGGAAGACCCAAGCATTACCGCCCGCCTCCACTTCTTCCCCGCTGGCGACCCCGGCGCTTTGGTAAACGTGGCTGGCGCGGGCGTTTTGGCCAGCTCTGATACGCCCGGCCTAGCACAGCGCTTGCTGCTGTACTTGCTGAGCAACGGCGCACAGCAATACTTCGCTGAAGAGACTTATGAATACCCGCTGGTGCCCGGTGTAGAGCCGATTGTAGACCTGCCACCGCTGGCGAGTATTGAAGCGCCAGAAATTGACCTAAGCGACCTTGACGACCTACAAGGCACGTTGGAAATGCTGGAAGATGCTGGCGCCTTTGATGGATAAATTGGCCTGAAATTGGGCGGGGTATTTGCTCCGCCCGCATAAAATCGCCGTCAAATTTAACGAGCAGAGAGATAAAAGCCATGCAGATACCCTATACGACAACTGCTGCCAACGCCAACAAAGCAGTAAAAGCCCTTTCGTTACCCGGCCTCCGCTCTATTCGCGGGCGGCGATGGCGCTTATATGGCGCACATATCAATTGGCTACAAATTCTCACTATGCTCATCGTTGGCGTGGTGTTATTGCCCATTGCGTATCTAGTTATTCGGGCGGTGGGCGCAGGTGAAGAGGGTATCACCTATCTACTCAAAGAGCGCACCTTACGTATTGTTTGGAATAGTTTAACGCTCGTTCTCTCAGTCACACTTTCGGCGGCGATAATTGGCGTGCCATTTGCATGGCTAACATCGCGCACTAATCTCCCCTTCCGTCGAGTTTGGTTGATTTTGGGGCTGTTGCCGATGGTCATCCCTTCCTATTTAGGGGCGGTGACGTTCATCGCGGCATTTGGCCCTAAGGGGATGCTACAAGGTTTACTAGAGCCGCTAGGTGTACAACGCCTGCCAGAAATTTATGGCTTTTTCGGCGCGTGGGTAGTGTTAACGCTATTCACCTATCCTTACGTCGCGCTCACTGTGCGGGCGGCGCTATTACAGAACGACCCTGCGCTGGAGGAAGCGGCGCGGAGTATGGGGCTTAGCCGCTGGAAAGTGTTCTGGCGCGTTACATTGCCCCAATTGCGCCCAGCACTGGCGGCGGGTATGCTTTTGACGGCGCTTTACACACTCAGCGATTTTGGCGCGGTGGCGATGATGCGCTATAACGCATTCACCCGTGCTATTTATTTGCAATACAACAGTTCCTTTAATCGTGAACGGGCGGCGCTATTGGCGCTCGTTTTGGTCGCTGTCACGATTGCTTTGCTCTTCTTACAGCGCAAACTCCAGAACGGCAAACACAATTACCGCATTGGCACAGGCGCAAAACGCCAATTGAAGCGCGTTTCGCTCGGCAAATGGAAGTGGCCGGCATTAGGTTTTTGTAGTGTGCTGGTCGGTCTAGGGGTACTCGTGCCGATGCTGGTACTGTTCACTTGGTTGACCAGCCGCAACCTGCTGGACGCCGTACCGGTCAACATGGCGGAACTAGCGGCTAATACGGTGGGCGTTAGCGCGCTGGCGGCGCTGGTCGTCGCCATTATGGCTATTCCGCCGTCGATGCTGGCGGTGCGCTCCAAATCGCGGTTCAATCATTTACTCGCCCGCCTCACCCATCTGAGCTATGTGCTGCCGGGAATTGTGGTGGCGCTGGCATTGGTGTTCTTCGCGGCGAATGCTGTTCCCGCCATTTACCAAACCCTACCACTTCTCATTTTGGGATATGCCACCCGCTATCTCGCCTATGGTGTCAGTGCGACGGAAAGCGCCTTAACTCAGATTAACCCCCGTATTGAAGAAGCTGCTCGAAGCATGGGACTAACGCCGACACAGGTCGCGCGGCGCATCACCATGCCGCTAGCACGTAACGGTATTTTGGCGGGGGCGGTATTGGTTTGCCTCCATGTGATGAAAGAGCTGCCAACAACGCTGGTACTTGCGCCTATTGGCTTCAAAACGTTCGCCACCCGCATTTGGGCAATGTACGAAGAGGCGATGCTGGTGAATATCGCCATTCCCGGTTTATTATTGATGGGCGTGGCGGCGCTATTGATGACGTTGATGCTGTGGCGAGATAGGGAAATAGCCACCTAGCCGCTAGCCATGACATTTGTCATCAAACTGTGGACATTCATCATAAACCGTCGCCTATCTCACTGGGATTTTCCCCAATTTCTATAGAATAAGGTCGGTGCATCCACTTAGCTCAAAGGGGCAATATCCACATGGCTCAAAGTCTATTGAAGGGCAATATGTTTGCTAAATGGAGAGGTGTCGCTTTACCGGCAGAGCATGGCGGATGGGGCTTTGTCGCTGAACCGTTATTGCTAGGTGTATTGGTGGCGGTATCTAGCGGCGGGTTATGGCTTATCACGTTGGCAATGGGCTTATTTTTGATGCGGCAACCGTTGAAAATTATCGTTGTTGACCGCAAGCGGGGACGGCGCTATGGCCGTACAAAAATAGCTGAGCGCTTTCTCGCTATATATGGCCTCATCGCCCTTATCGGGTTTGTTGGTGCGCTAACAAGGGCGCCAATCGAGGCATTTTTCCCCTCATTATTCGCCGCGCCGCTGGCTTTCGTTCAGCTTTACTATGACTTACGGGGTATCAGCCGCGCCCTGTGGCCAGAATTAGCAGGGGCGACAGCGATGGGCGCGTTTGCAGGGAGTATCGCCATTGCGGGGGGCTGGACACTCGCACAGGCTTGGCCATTATGGGCGATTATCACGGCGCGGGCAGTCTCATCAATTGTCTATGTGCGGGCGCGCATTCGCAAAATCAAACATATCCCTTATACGCCCTACCCCGCCATCGCCCTGCATGTCATTGGATTGGGCGCTATGGTGATACTCGCCAGTGCGGGGATAATACCATGTGTCACGGCGATATTCTTCGCCATTCTTTTATTGCGGGCTATTTATGGCCTATACTATGCGCCAACAGTAGCAGCGCGCGTCATTGGCTTTCAGGAATTGGGGCTAGGGCTGGGAACGGTCATCATCAGCGCTGCAGGTTATATACTATAATCGCCACCAAATAGCAGGAGATGAAAGAGGGTTCACTTGAGTAAAACGCTGGAATGCACTGATGTTAGCAAAGGCTTTGCCGGTGTTTTGGCCGTCCAACACTTAAATTTGAGCATCTATGCGGGGGAGTTTGTCACCTTGCTTGGGCCAAGCGGCTGTGGCAAAACAACGACATTA
>WGEI01000077.1 GCA_015492875.1 Anaerolineae bacterium
GACAGGACCAACGGCACAGGCTCAACATGGGCGAACATATCGAACGCATGGGCGAAAGGCATTTGTAGCGCCACAGTCGCCTTGTAGTAAGACGCGCGGATGCTAGCGACGATATAGCGATATTGGGGATAAGCATCCATATAACCGCTATAGACCCAATCCCATGTGAAATGGGTGGCGACGGCACAGGGCAAACGGGCAGCAGCGGCAATTTCGCAGGCTATCGGGGGCATATCGGAGAGGATTGCACGTGCGCCAATTTGTCGCACAAAAGCGGCTTCTTCCGCGATGATGGCGGGTTGGCGCTTTAGGAACTCGGCATACCAACGCAGAGAGGCCGCTACATCGATGCGCAGGGCGTCGGGTTGGATGAGGCCAATATCGTAGTGCTGGGCATGATAGGCGCGGGCGGCGCGGAAAAACTTAGCGGGCGCGGCAGTGCGTACGTAGACCTGCGCCCCTTGCGCGGCCAAAGCTTCCACGACGGCTTGTTGACGGGCGGCATGGCCAAACCCGTGACTACTGACGTAAAGGACAATCGTGGGCGGCATATGGTAATCCTTATGTTTTGCTATAGATGATGATAGCCGCACCTAATAAGATAACCAGCCCCCTCCCGTTCGCCCTTCGGTATCGCGCGCATTCACTGGCTGCGCGCTTCGCCGTCCATATCCACGCTGGCGTTGCCACTGCCCACAAGCACCCGTTGCCGCCGCCGCAAAGCCGCCCCACCCTGCCACGTCACCGCAAAGCGAACGCGCTGGCCAGTGATGAACTGCAGCGAAACGGGTATATAGCCGCCTTCGGCTGGTGTATCTAGCGCGCTCTCGTCGACCTGTGCCTGAATGTCTTGCGCGCCATCGGGCACGGCGATGTAGAGCGTGCGCTCGCCATCAACAAAGGCGCGATACTCGCCAGCGATGCGCCCCGGCGCCACATCGAGCGCCAGCATGGGCAAATCGAGCTTGTAGCGATGGGGGATTTTTGGCGTGATTTTCAAGCCATCGCCCCCTTCTGCTGGCTCTATGCCGCAGACGCGCAACAACCCTAATAGCATCATGCAATGCTGGTTATTGTTCATCACTGGAAAGTCGGTGACGGGCGTCACGGGGCTGCTCCAGGTATAGCCCGGCTGTTTGTTATTAATGCCGTTGATGCCATCTGGCCCCGACCAAATGCCGAACCAAATATCGGGGAAAGTCCAAGCGTTGAGGAAGAAGGAATGCCGCCATAAGGAGCGCCACGCCAATTCTGGGCGGGTGCGGGTATAGCCCCACGTGAGCAGTTGCGAAACGGCTGGCCACACCATGCCGCGCTGCGTCAATGGCGCGCCAATGGGCGAGGGGCTATCGAGAATGCGGTCGATGCTATCAATCAAGCGGGCTTCTGTGCCCTGTTGGGCGGCGAGGTCGCTGATGAGCGCCCAGGGCTGCGCTTCAAGGTCAATTTCGTCATCGCCAATCACGGCGGGTTGGTTGGTACGAGTGCGCAGGATGGCGCGGGCATAAAAGCGCCCGTTCCAGTATTTTTGCACCGCACTACGGAGCGGCTCTGCCCAAGCGCGCAGTTGTTGCGCTAGTTGCGGCGCGCGCCCCTCGATGAGGTCGGCAAAACGTGGTAGCACATAAAGCGCCATTTGGGTATTGGGGATAGATTCGCCATAGCGCACTGTGCGGCTATAGGAATAGCTGAGCGGGTTATCCAGCACGTTTTGAATGACCACGCCATCTGACCAATCGCCATCACTGAGGCGGATAAGCCCCTGTTCGCCCGTGCCCACGTTTTCCATCAGATGGTGGGCAGAGGCGCGCACATGGTCTAATACAGTTTGGCCAAAGCCAACGGGTGGCGGTGCATCGGGCGGGTAATAGGGCAGCTCTTCATCTAGAAAGGCCATATCACCAGTCACTGAGAGATATTCATATAGCGCCAGCAGGAAGAATATATCTAAATCGGAAGGGTCTTCATGAATGCCCGCGCCACTGGTGACGCCATGCCCACTATAGGCATAGACCAGCTTGTTATCATCGTCGGCGGTTTGCCAGCGCATGACCGCACGCAGCGTCTCTTTTGCCAGTTGCGGGTCAATATAGGCCAGCGGCATCACTTCCAGCGCGTGGTCACGGGATGCGCCATCGGCCCCATGTAGATAGAGATAGGCCGAACCCTGTGGCACGATGTGCGATTGGGTGAAGCGGTTATAGATGGTTGATGAGAGCAAATAGTAGGCATGCCAAGCCATTTCCCGCTGGAGTTCTGGGGCGTTGCCGATGGTGAAATAGGCGAGGCGGTTTTTCCACCACTCCGCCGTATCTTGCAGCGGCTCGCCATGGCGGTAGCGATTGGTGAAATCGAGGCTTTGTTGCGGCTCAACCGCGCCATAGGCGAAGCGCAGGCGGGTGCTCTCTCCGGGGGCGAGTGTCACCTCGCGGCAGAGCACGAAGCAATAGGGGTCATCGCTACTGTGGGGGGCGTTAGGCGGGTCGCCTTCTAGCTTGTTCTTGACCGCATCGGGCAGCACGGCGCCGCCATCGCCAAAGAAG
>WGEI01000078.1 GCA_015492875.1 Anaerolineae bacterium
CTATTCAACTGCCTGAGGAAGGCCTCATCCTCTTTGATAATCAGGCTGTTACCATCTCTGTGGAAATTTCTGCGCTGACATCTGTCAAGCAGTTTGACGCCATCCCCATAGAGGTTATCGGTGTGGATGAAAATGCTGAGGTTCACCTCGCGCCAGAGTCTGTCTCGGTTATTATCACCGCCCCTCAAGCGCAGTTAGATGCGCTCTCTGCCTCTGATATTAGCGTGGCGATTGATTTGAACGGTCTGGAAGCTGGCAACTATAGCATTGAGCCAGAAGTAACAGTCCTTCAGGGACAAGTAACGGTGGACAATATCACTGTATTGCCGGCTAATGTTGGGGTAGAGATTGTTTTGCCACAAACCCCAACGCCCGAAGTGACCGCGCCGCCGTCAGCGCCTTCTGCACCATAAGCGGTTCGGCCTGCATTTCTATTTGAGACCCTGATAAAATATAGCTGTCCCATAGCAAACCAACGGCATAAGCCGAGAAGGAAGTTTGAAACATGGCTCGCAAACCCATTGTTGCGTTAGTTGGACGCCCTAACGTCGGGAAGAGCACGCTATTTAACCGTCTAGTTGGCTCGCGGCTGGCCGTTACTCACAATATTCCCGGCACAACGCGCGATCGTATCCAAGCGGAATCAGATTGGAATGGTGTGGCGTTTACAGTGATTGATACGGGCGGTATTGAGGTTTACCAGCCGCACGGCACGCGCGACGAATCTGCCTTAGCAGAAGGTAGTATAGAGTTTGTGGCGCACATACGCCAACAGGCGATGCTGGCTATCAATGAGGCTGATGTTATCGTCATGCTGGTCGATGCCATGCACGGCGTGACCGCTGCCGATGAAGAGATTGCTGAGTTACTCCGCCGCACAGAAAAGCCCGTCATCATTGCTGCAAATAAGATAGACGACATTCAGCATCGAGACACCGCATTTGAGTTCTACGCCTTAGGGCTGGGCGAAGTCGTCGGCATTAGCTCTATTCATGGCTTAGGTGTTGGGGATTTGCTGGATAAAGTGGTTGAAGCCATTGGCTCTGGCCCCTCGCCCTTTGAAGAAGAGGATGACGAAGACCATCTTAAGGTGGCGATTGTTGGGCGGCCTAATGTAGGCAAAAGTACCCTACTGAACCGCCTCATCGGTGAAGACCGCGCTATCGTAAGCGATCATTCCGGCACAACGCGCGATGCCATTGATACACGTATCCGCTGGCATGGTCAGGACGTGACTTTAATCGATACAGCTGGCATTCGCCGTCGTGGGCGTATCGAGCCGGGGGTAGAAAAATTCAGCGTTTTGCGGGCAATGCGCGCCATTAGCCGTTCAGATGTCGCCTTGTTGGTCATCGATGGCGCTGAAGGTGTCACCGAGCAAGATGAACATATCGCTGGCTATGTGATTGAGGAATACAAAAGCATTGTTATTGTGGTTAATAAATGGGATGCCGTTGAGAAAAATGCCTACACCATGACCGAAGAGGTGCAGCGCATTCGAGAGCGCCTTCACTTCATCCCTTATGCCCCCATCATTTTCATTAGCGCTTTAACTGGTCAGCGTATTCATCTAGTTCTTGAAACCGCGCATCGGGTTTGGGAAGCGCGTTACTTCCGTGTTCCCACCTCAGATGTGAATAACCTGCTGCGAGATGCCGTACAACGCCACCCGCCACCAACGAAAGGCACGCGCCGCCTTAAACTGTACTATGCGTCACAAGTGGCCATTGACCCGCCTGTTTTCCTGTTTCATGTTAATGATGAGCGGCTAGTTCACTTCACGTATAAGCGCTATCTAGAGAATCGCATCCGCGAAGCATATCCGTTTGAGGGGACGCCTATTCGCCTGAGTTTTCGGGAGAGTAAAGATAAAGGGCGGTAAAGCTTATTCGTTTCCGTTTTCCAAATCATGCAACTCAAAAGCAAAGGTTGGCTTCTTCCGCCCTTTTACATTGAGTTGACCTAATGCGCGCGCTTTAAGTTGATGGCCTAAACGTTGCGCCACTTCTTCGCTAATGAGGATTTGGCCGGGTGCAGCATATTCTTGCAGGCGCTTGGCTAAATTAACCGTATCACCGATGGCCGTATAATTTAGCGCCCGCTCTGTGCCAATATAGCCCACAACCGCCTCGCCAACATGCACACCAACGCTGTAGGTGAGGCGATGGCCATATAATGCGGATACCTCTTCCGCTGCCCGCATCAGTGCTAATGCGGCATCGGCGGCGCGATGCACATGGTCTGGTTGTGGGGTGGGGGCATTGAAAATAGCCATTAATCCATCTCCCATGAACTTATCTAGTGTGCCACCCCAGCTAAGCACCACCTCCGCTGCCAGACTTAAATAGTGGTTGAGTGTCTCAATAACATGTTCTGGTGGGGCGTCTTCGCTCCAACTTGTATAGCCTCGAATATCCGCGAACAATACGCTAATTTCGCATCTTTCCCCACCCAATTGTACCTGCTCTGGCGTATTGATCGCTTGTTCGACAACAGCGGGGGGGACAAAACGCTCAAATTGTTCTCGAATTTCTGCCTTTTCCTCTTCGCTTTTTTGCCGCAAGGCTTCATAGTTACGGGCGTTTTCGATGGCAATGGCGGCATAGTCCGATAGGGCACTCAATAACGCCGCATGATGAGAAGTAAATGTATTTGACCCTTTGGTTACATTGCTGACGCTCAAAATACCAATTGACTCTTCTTTTAAGACTAGAGGTGCATATGCAGCTGCAAAAAGCACTTGTTTGGGCTGTAGCCGCGCAAGCTGCTCTGGCGCAAGCGAGACCGGTTCGCCTCGTTTCAATACCCGCACCAAAATTTTGTCATCAACACGTTCATTGATCGCTTTGGCAGTTTCTTGATTGGGTAATTTAACCGCGCGGCAAACTAGCCCTTGTTCATCTCTTAAATATAGGGCGGCTTGTTGCGCACCTGTAATTTGAGCCGCTGCATTGACAACACGAGGCAAGAGTTCGCTCATAGACATTAACGCGGTAACGCTTTTTCCTATTGAATACAGCACATTCATTTCATCAACCCGCTGTTTCAGCTCTCTATTGGCTTGAAGAATACGGGCTGTTAGCGCCTCTTTTTCCTTCCGTAGCCGCGTCTCTGCTAATGCTCGCTCGATTGCATCCAGCATCTCTTCTACGGTATAGGGCTTACGCACATAATCCTTTGCCCCCAGTCGATATGCTTCAATAGCAATGTCTTCTGAGCCATGAATGGTCATTAGAATGACGGGGATTCCTTTGTTATATGGGGCGAGCTTGCGTAAAACAGTCATGCCATCCATGCGCGGCATTTGCAAGTCTAGCAGAATTAAATCTGGCTCGTGCTTTAATGCCATCGCCAGCCCTTCTTGGCCATCTCTTGCTGTCAATGGTACGAAGTTATTTGGCTCTAAAACATAGCGAACCAGAAAATCGCGATTATCTTGTCCATCATCAACAACCAATATCTTCTCGCCCGTCATCAGGTTGCCCTTTATGTTGCCTATAGCTTGTAGTTAGTATACCCGTAATCGCCATATAGGAGGTCAAGATGCCCTATGATTTAGGAACAAAAGCCTAACTTCTACATTGTCCAAAATGGTAGAATGACTATAATAGCAGCCATAGGTTAAGTGAAAATGGTTTCTCAAGACTACCACATACTGACGCAATTCGCCCCCGCGTCATTAGACCGCCCGCGCCCAAGATTATATGGCCATAGTCTCGCGCGCTATCTTTTTGAACTTGCTTTCATGGTTATCGCCATCTATACATTGGTGAATTTACTCAGCGTGCGCTTTTTCGTAGAGGGTGTGAGTATGTCGCCTGCTTTTGAAAGTGGGCAGTCTTTGCTTGTTAATCGCTTGAGCTATCTTTTTGGTGCGCCCCAATATGGCGATATTGTCGTTTTCCATAACCCTTCCAACACTGCAGAAGACTACGTCAAACGGATTGTCGGCTTGCCGGGTGATGTCATCGAAATTAGAGATACCGTGCTTTATCGCAATGGCCAGCCCATTACAGAGCCTTATGTAGCTGAACCGTGTACACCCCATAGTTGCCCTGATAACCGTTGGGCATTGGGAGACAACGAATATTTCGTTTTAGGCGATAATCGCAATCATAGCAGCGATTCTCGACTTTTTGGCCCTATCCATTACTCTCTATTGGTTGGTAAAGTAGTTTTTCGTTATTGGCCAATTTCAGATATAGGTATTATCAATAGGTAAGGTTTTACACATGGCAGGATATACAGACACCGCAACACCACCAG
>WGEI01000079.1 GCA_015492875.1 Anaerolineae bacterium
ATATAGAAACCGTCTAAGTCCGGCAAATTGCGGCGGCTACTGCCAAAAGCATCATGCACGCCAATCACGCCGATTGTGCCATTTTCAAACCGCACGCGGTTGCCATGTAAAGAGTTATGAAGCAAGCCGCCAATGTTGGTGAAGCGCAGGTAGCCCGTCGTGGGTTCTCGATAGTTCGCCATCACGCCAATTTCATCCATATGGGCAGCGACCATGATTTTCTTACCGCCACTACCCACCTTACAAATTAAATTCCCCAGCGGGTCAACGTGTATTTCGTCGGCTAAATCGGCAACTTCTTCTTGAATTAATTTGCGGATTTGATATTCATATCCCGAAGGCCCCCATGCTTCGGTGAGTTTTTTAATCAGCTCAATCATGTAGCATACTCCAATGTTGTCATCTCGTTCTCGATAGTTAATCGTGTTTCAATATATCCCAAGTGAGTTCCTGCAGGGCTGTTTTCGCTAATGCTAGCGTTGCGGCATAGTCATCTTTGTTCAAATAGGCTGATGGGCTATGGATATAACGGCAGGGCATAGAAATCACCGCAGACGGCACACCTGCATTTGATAGATGTATACTGCCGCCATCTGTACCACCACCGCGCGCGGTTTTCAGCTGGTATGTAATGCCGTGCTTGTCGCCAATATCGCGCAGGAAGCGCAATAAGCGCGGATCAACAATCATGCTACGGTCTATCACCGTGAGTGCTGGCCCTGCCCCCAATTTACAGGTTGGATTGGGCTGCATGAGGTCATCTGGTGTCGCGTGGGGGTCTGGTATATCATTAGCCGTTGTGCCCTCTAGCACCAGCGCTACATCGGGCTGAAGCCGTTGTGCGGCCACTTTCGCCCCGCGCAAGCCTATTTCCTCTTGCACCGTGAAGGCCACGAGCACGTCTGCCGGGTATGGGCTACCTTGAACAATATCCACCAGTAGCGAGCAACCAACACGGTCATCAAAGGCCTTGCCACGCAATACTTTATCGCCAATTTCCATAAATCGGCTATCAAAGACGACCATATCACCGGGCTTTACACGCCCTTGCGCTGCCTCTTTGCTAGATGCGCCGATGTCAATGCGCAAGTTTTTCAAATCAACAACATTCTGGTCACGGTTGACGTGAATTGGTGGCCAGATGAAAACGCCAGGTACTTTATTCTCGCCAATGCGCACCCGTAGGCCGGGTAAAATTCGCGCATCAATGCCGCCAACGTTGACCACTCGGATTAACCCATTGCTATCAATACTGCTGACCATAAAGCCAACTTCATCCATATGCGCGGCCAGCATAATTTTGGGGCGTTTATCCCCTTCAGTGCCTTTTTTCAAGGCGAGTATATTGCCCATTGGGTCAATGTGAATATCTTCCACATGCCCCGCAATGGCTTCTAAAATAATCTGACGCACAGCCTCTTCCTGGCCGGAAATGCCTGCTGCTTCAGATAGTGCTTGTAAAATCATCGACAGTTCCTCTATGGCTAAGCTGGTTATGCTTCAGTGACTGTAGTTTCTTGTTGCCATGCGATAGTTTGCAAAAAGTCGGCGTTTAGCTCTGCGATGAAATGTGCTAGTAGTCGTCCGGCACGCTCAATGTCGCTTAAATCTAGGGTTTCGATTGGTGAATGCATGTTGCGAATAGGAATGCTCAGCAAAGCAGTCGGCACACCCTCTCGTGATACTTGTATCGCCCACGCATCCGTGCCGCTATTGCCCGGCAAAATGTCTTCTTGAAGTTTGATTTCATGTTGTTTGGCTGTTTTACGGATTTGCTCAACGAGTTTGGGATGAAAATTTGGACCGAAACTCAAAACGGGGCCGCTTCCCATATCGCGCGATATATCGCCATCAACGCCGGGTTGCGTGGCGAAAGTCACATCTAATGCAATCGCAATATCAGGCTGAATATGGTAGGCCGCTGTTGTCGCCCCTATAAGCCCCCGTTCTTCTTGTACGGTGGCTGTGGCATACACATCCCAAGTGTGAATTAACGATTGGAGATTATCCAAACAGGCGGTAACTGCTGCAATACAGGCGCGGTCATCAAAAGCTTTTGCCGCTAATCTATTGCCATTAAGTTCTAGCATCTCAACATCTGGCGTCACCCAATCCCCAACACGAACTAGCTCGGCTACTTCATCCGCAGGTAAGCCTACATCGATAATCAGTTCGTCTGTTCGAGGATAGCGTTTGCGGTCTTCTGGTGCGGTTAAATGCGGTGGAATAGAGGCGACAATCCCCGGTAATTGTCGCTTACCCTGTACAACAACAGGTTGGGCAACCATCACACGGGCGTCTATGCCGGCTAGTGAGTGGACAAAAATAAAGCCGTCGCGCACTTCCCGCACGGTCATTCCGATTTCGTCCATATGGGCGGCCAACATGATTTTTCGTGGCGTTTCTAGTGGTTTTACCGCCCGCCTAATCCCAATAAGGCTGCCTAAGCCATCTTCTTCAAAACTATCGACCAGTGGTTTCCATGCTTCCCGTAGAATTTTCCGTATTGGCGCTTCGTTGCCAGAAGGGGCATGGGCTTCAACCAGCGATTTTAAGTGCTCTTTTAAGTTTAACAAAATCGCTGCTCCATTCTAACTATTTCAAACGGTGATGTTTCGGGATTGTACCACATTCTCACAAATCCATTGCAAATGGTCTTCATATTTTTCGCATACACAAGCAATGAAAAAGGCGCACCTATAAAAGATGCGCCCTTTTGTTATTCAGCTTTTATCCCTATGGCGTTGGGAGAGGGATAATTATTGGCGGCTCAAACGTACCGATTGGCGGGATTAACGTCACCGGTATCATGAATTCAAATACTTCCACGATTGTGCTATTGGTGTTATTCCCCTCGCTAATTTCATCGATAGTGTTATCAAAGTCCGCGATGGCCTCTACTGTCTTATCACCGCTTTCTGAGAAGCTAATGCCGTTGAATGTCAATGTTGTGCTTGCCCCTGCGGCTAGATTGGCGACGGTTAAGGTTTTATCGCTGGGTACACCCGTGCCGCTGAAGGTTAAACGTACGTTGAATGTACCCGCATCGCTTGTGCCAACGTTGGTCACTGAGACTTGAATTGTACCATCCGTGCCAACTAACCACGACCCCGGCGGAATGATGATTGAGCTGATGATGAGGTCTGGTTGAGTTACGCCCGGCGGTGGTGTTGGTGAAGGTGTTGGCGTTGGCGCTGGCGTGGGCGCGATAATCGGCACGCCACTACAATCGCCGCCTAGGCGCACGACCCAGCCCGCTACCCATGCTTGCACACCGCTCACATTCACCTGCCACCAAGAACTATCTGGCAAGCGCCCGATAACGGGTAATGTTTGGTTGGGCACAAGTTGCGCCACGATGGCATTATCGGTGCCGGGGCCGCTGCGGATATTGACCGTTAGTAGCTCTTTTGGCGCTAAGATGCACGGCCCAACAGACGGCAATGGTGTGAGCAATGCTGAAGGCGGTAGTGTCGGGGTTGGGCCAGCAGGAATAGGTGTTGCTGGTGCGGGCAATGGTGTGGGTAGGGGAGGCACTGTAGCCACCGCGCCACCACCGCTGCCGCCGGGGAGCGAGAAACCACTGATGCCGCTGATACTTACCTGCCCACTAGCAACCAGCACCAGCTGGTAACTTTCTATTGAGGCAGAACCTCCATGCAACACTTTCAGTAAATAGCTGTTGGCGCCCGGCGGGATGGTGAAACTGCCGCCTGTCAAACTGGTGTGAATTGTCCCCAACTCTTGGCCTGTTAAGGCATTTTCTAGGATGACTGTGGGGCCAGAATTAGGCGTTTGGCTTTGAACAAAAACCATCAGCGTTTCTAATGGCGAGGCGTTAAAGGCATAGGCAGCCGCCGGTGTCGTTGGGCTGACTTGTGCGGTGACGACATCATTCGCCAATAAGGCAATTGGAGGTGGAATGGGGATTTCTGCCTCCTGTAAGCTGACGACAAATTGCCCAGCACCAGATGCACTGCTCACTTCGATGATATATGCTCCAGCGGCAGGGACATTGAATTCGCCGCTGACATTGGCCAGTAAAGTGGCGTTATCGATAGAGAGATAAACAGCACCTACGGTGTCTTTAACAATAAATCTTGGGGCTAGTTCTGGACTAAGTGATAATACATCGATGGAGAGGCGCGCACCGGCATTGGCGGAGAATGAGAATTGTGCGATAGGCGTAGTTGCGTTGATTTCACCTAGTTGATTTCCCCCAACTGTAATTGGGGTTGGTGTCCCTTGTGCTAAAAGCAGCGTTGGTGTTAGCAACAAAAGGACAAGTATTCCGATAAATAACCCATATTTTCTCATGTGTAGCTCCTTCACCACCTTAATTGGGTTTCTTTTAGTATATGCCCATCTGAAAAA
>WGEI01000080.1 GCA_015492875.1 Anaerolineae bacterium
CTGACACGGCGGGAATATAATAAAGGCCAGAGCGAATGAAACGGCGCAATGGGAAATATAGAAACCATGCTTGTGTCAAAGAAAGATGAAGCGATGATTTATAACTAGGATCAATAAGATACCGTCGCCCATCTTCGATAATGGGATAGTTTTCAAGAGATAAGCGTTCAATATCTTTATGCGCTGTTTGGCGCGTAACGCCCAATATCTCAGCGATTTCTGTCGTTGTCAGCCCCCCTGAAGCTGAGTGTTGGCGCAATAGGTTTAATACTTTTTTCAGTCTTTGCCGCGTCTCGTATGGCATAATACCTTCACTCCTAAAAACAATACTAACCTGATTATAGGCATTTCGGTAAACGTTTTGTTTACCAAAAGTGTATCAATTTAGGATTAAAGGAACAAACAGAGCGAAACAACGGTGAGCGTTGTATGTAGGTATAGCTGTTTTGTTCAGCGTTTTTGTCATCGGTGCATCTGGCGCTTTTTCGCCCAATTTGGAGAATTGGACGTAACCTTTTGCCACTAGTTGCATCAAACAGGCGTACACACAAAGGCGAGAAAGGGTAAAAACCATGACTAAAAAAGGGCGCCGCGCGCGCAAACAACAACAACAAACCAACAAATGGCTGGTAGTCATCGCGCTGGTCGTGATTATTGGCGGGCTGGGCATCATCGTCTCTACGATCAACAGTGCCCAACAGCCTGTGGCAATTGCAAGCGATAGCGCTAGCATCTTCGAGCGCGTCTCTCCATCGGAGTTCGTGCAAACGCTGCAGGATGACCCGCAAGTCATGCTCATTGATGTGCGCACACCGGCGGAATATGCTGGTGGCCATATCGCCAACTCGGTTAACATCAATGTTGAAGAAATCGCCAGCCGCCTCGACGAAATCCCGCGCGATAAAACCATTGTGGTTTATTGTCGCACTGGCAGGCGCAGTGCACGTGCCGCTCAAATTCTGAGAAACGCGGGGTATAATGTGATATATGACCTTGGCGGCATCCTTGACTGGCAAGCCGCCGGTTTCCCCGTCGAATACTAAACCGGGCGGGGCTGGTCACCGCCGCCGACCAGCCCCATGTTCCTTATAATCAGGGAGGATTGAAATGTTCCGCTTCGGCAAACCACCTTTTGAAGAGCTATCTATTGAGGACTATCAAACCCAATATGCCAACGGCAACCATGTTGACCATCTGCTGTTGGATGTACGCGAAATCAACGAATTCACCGAAGGCCGTATTCCCGGCGCCGTCAACCTACCGATGAGCCAAATTACCCAACGTCTTGAGGAAATCCCGCGCGATAAGCCTGTCGTCCTCGTCTGCCGTACTGGCGCCCGTAGTGCACAAGTCGCCACCTATCTCAAGCAATTTGGCTTTGAGAAGATTTACAATCTGCGGGAAGGCACAATGGGCTGGATAAGGCGCAACTTGCCATTAGAGCGCTAATAGAGCCATGCCCTTCTCGCCGTAAGGATTGCATGAGCGAAAGGCTGTAAACCGATGTTATTGAAATACTTCTACGACCCAAAGCTGGCGCAGGCTTCCTATATGGTCGGCTGTCAAGCGGCAGGCGTTGCAATTGTCATTGACCCCGCCCGCGATATTCGCCCCTATTTGGCCACCGCAGAGGCGGAAGGACTACGCATCACCCATGTGACCGAAACGCATATTCATGCCGACTATGTCAGCGGCACGCGCGAACTGGCCGCCGCCACTGGCGCCACCATGTACTTGAGCGATGAAGGTGGCCCTGATTGGCGCTATGCTTACCCCGATAAGAATATCCACCTGCTCAAAGATGGCGATACGTTCATGGTCGGCAATATCCGCTTCAAAGCTTTGCATACGCCCGGCCATACACCGGAGCACATGTGCTATCAAATCACCGACACCGCCGCCGCCGACCGCCCTATCGGCATTTTCACCGGCGATTTTATCTTCGTCGGCACAGTAGGCCGCCCCGATTTATTGGAAGAGGCCGCCGGCATCGCCAATACCAAAGAACCCGGCGCCCGCCAACAGTTCGCCAACGTCCAACGCTTCAAGCAATTGCCGGACTACCTGCAAATCTGGCCGGGACATGGCGCGGGCAGTGCTTGTGGCAAAGGGCTGGGCAGCATCCCCTCAACCACACTGGGCTATGAAAAGCTGTTCAATCCGGCCTTTCAGTTTGATGACGAAAGCCAATTCGTAGAGTGGCTGTTGCGTGACCAACCAGAAGCGCCGCGTTACTTCGCCCGCATGAAATATGTCAACCGCGTGGGGCCAGCTTTGTTGCGTGATTTGCCACAGCCACACCCCCTCCCCGCTGAGCAGTTGGCCACCATTGCCGCATCCGATGCCCAACTCATTGACGCCCGCATGGCCTCCGAGTTCATCGACGGGCACATTGCTGGCAGTCTCCATGCGCCGCCGGATAGCGACCGCTTCAACACCTATGTGGGCTGGTATATTGACTATGAGCGCCCTGTCTATCTCATCGCCCACGAACAAGACGCAGCGCGCCTCATCACCGAACTACGGGCGATTGGCGTCGATAGGCTCATGGGCTACTTCACGCCCGATGCTGTGCAGGGCGAGACCGTCACCACCAACGAACTGACGCCGCAGGAAACGTTAGCGGCCTTAGCGCAAGGGGCGCTACTGGTGGATGTGCGCGATACTGCCGAGCGCGGCGAAGAGCATATCAGCGGCTCTCGCCATATCCCTATGGGCTTTTTACCGCGCCATCTGGACGAACTCCCGCGCGATAGGCTCATCATCCTGCACTGCGCCGGTGGGGTGCGCTCCTTAGTTGCCGCTAGCGTATTGCAGCAGCACGGTTTCACCAATGTCGCTAGCGTAGCGGGCGGCTTAGACCGTTGGTTGGAAGAACAAATGCCAACAACCGTGCCCATGCACAATTAAGCACAAGCCAATAGGCGCGGGGGTGAAGAACGTCCGCGCCTATTTATGATGATTAACACCTACCACTACCAGCTGTCCTGACCTAGAATGTATATTTGGTAACGTTCAATACAGGAGGGCAAAAGCACAATGCGTGATGGGCGAAAAACTTCATGGCGGGTTTATCTGTGGCTATCAGGTGCGGTGATAATCGCCATTGGTGCGGGCGCGCTCTTCTTCTCGCTCTTCAACACGGCCATTAATAACCAGCTAGACGCTATCACCACCCCGACGCCGCTCAACGACGGTGTGCGAATTGTCGCCCCGCCCAAGCCCGTCCTCGATTTCACCCTAACTAGCCACACTGGTGAACCCGTCAGCTTGAGCGATTTACGCGGCAAACCCGTTTTGCTCTTCTTTGGCTATACCTACTGCCCCGACGTTTGCCCGCTCACCATGCTGGCCTTCCGCCGCGTTCATGAGGCATTGGGCGAACAGGCCGATGACATCGCTTATGTGTTCATCAGCGTAGACCCGCAGCGCGATACGCCAGAGCGGTTGGCGCGTTATTTAGAGCAACGTAATGTGCCCTTTGTCATTGGCTTACAGGGCGATGAGGATACCCTGCAACGCATCGCCCGCGATTACAATCTGGTTTATGAACAAGTGCCCGACCCCAATGTGCCATCTAATTACTTGATGAGCCACACGAGCAATGCCTTTCTGTTCAATGCAGAGGGGCGCATGGCGGCTATTTTCGCCTTTCAAACTGATGCCGAAATTATCGCTGAATATATCCGCCCATTATTGCCGCCCTCATAAGCGGAACATAGAGTTTTCATAGCTTTTTCATAGATTAGCCTCTTTCTCCAGCAACGCATCCGCTCAAATTTGCTATACTGAAATAGGAAGCGCGTTCCGCCGGTTGGAGGCATTTATCTATATGGGCTATCACTTCGGCAATGCCGCAGCGAGTAAGCACCTGTTAGCAACTAAGCTCTATATCCCACAACCATCGCCCCACCACATCCAGCGTCAACATCTCATCCAGCGCTTGAACACCGCCCTCAGGTGCAAGTTAGTGTTGGTCACTGCGCCGGCGGGGTTTGGCAAAACCAGCGCTATTGTCGATTGGGTGAAGCAACTCACCCTCACAACGGCATGGCTCTCGTTAGATGAAGCCGATAATGACCCCAACCGCTTTATGGCCTACCTCATCGCCTCTGTCCAGAATGTCATCGCAGATTTTGGGGAGAGCGTACTGGCATCATTGCAATCATCTGACCAGCCGCCCCAAAACGTCATCGCCACCCTCTTCATCAATGAATTGAGCGAAATTTCTCGCCAACTCATTCTTGTGCTCGATGGCTATCAGGAAATCAGCGCGCCGCCTGTCCATGAGCTAATGGGCTACTTGGTTGAACACGCACCGCCCAATGTGAATTGGGTCATCACCTCTCGCACCGAACCGCCGCTATCGTTGGCGCGGTTGCGCGTGCGCGGGCATTTATATGAACTGCAAACGAAAGATTTGCGCTTCAACCAAGAAGAGGCCGCCCAATTCCTGCAACAGCAGGGCATTCAACTCACCCCCATCGCCTTACAAACGCTCATCGAGCGCACTGAAGGCTGGATAGCGGGCATTCAGTTGGCCGCCCTATATCTCCAACGCGAACCCGATGTCAATGCCTTTCTAGAGAGCTTTCATGGGGACGACCGCTATATCGGCGACTATCTATTGGAGGAGGCGCTACAAACCCAGCCACCCGATATTCAACAGTTTCTATTACAAACATCTATCTTAGAGCGGCTACATGGCAGCTTGTGCGCGGCCATCACGGGGCGTGATGACGCCCAGCAAGTGCTAGAGCGCATCGACGAGGCCAATTTGTTCATTGTGCCGCTGGATAACCGCCGCCAGTGGTTTCGCTATCACCAGCTCTTCGCCGAGTTGTTGCGCGCCCGCCTCGCGCGCCTTTACCCGCAACAAGTGGCCGAACTGCATCGCCGCGCCAGCCAATGGCATCAACAGCAGGGCTTACCTATCGCCTGTGTGCGGCATGCCCTCCTCGCGGGCGATTACGGCACCGCCGCCAAAGTCGTTGAAGCCGTCGCCATGCCGCTCATCACGCGCGGCCAGTATCTCACTGTGCGCGGCTGGCTAGAACAATTGCCCGAAGCCATCGTCCGCCAGCGCCCGCAGCTCGGCATCATCACCGGCTGGATGTACATTTATAACGGCCAATTCGAAGCGCTAGAACAGCACTTAAACCGCCTCGCCATTGACGCCGCACCGCCATTGCAGGGGAAAATCGCCGCCCTACGCGCCATTGCCGCCCGCATCAATGAAGATGTAGCGCAAGCACTGGCATTAGGTCAACAAGCGCTGGAGACATTGGCCGATGATGACTATCACATGCGCAGCACAGTGCTACTCAACAGTGGGCAAGCCCATATGCTGGCGGGGGAGGTTCAGCCAGCGATGGCATACTTGCAGCAGGC
>WGEI01000081.1 GCA_015492875.1 Anaerolineae bacterium
AAGTGCGATAGGATACTAGTTACAATTACGATTGTTCGGGCGGATAGGTGCTAATCAGATGTTTTTGAGCGTTTCTAAATTGGTGATGAGCCAAGTTTGTAGCTCTGGCGTTTTGATGTTCAGCGCGGCAATCGCTTCAGCGCGGAGTGGCACTTCCACAGGGATATATTGCCCGCGTGATGGGTCTTCAAATTCTGGGCCATGACGCTTGCTGAGGTCATAATCTTGCAAGCGACAGATGAAGAAATGCTCTTCCAACTGTTTGCCCGCTTTTTCATGGCGTAACACAAAGGCGGGGGCGAGGACTACGGCCTCTGCACCGAGTTCTTCGTAAAGTTCCCGCTCTAACGTGGCCAACAGGTCAGCGTCTTCTTTTTCCACGCCACCACCGGGCGCAACATAATAAGGCGCTTTATTCGCTTTCACCCGCTTGATGAAGAGCAATGTCTTGTTGGGCGTGAGCAAAATGGCACGCACGCGGCGGTTGCGTTTTTGGGTAATGGGTTGGTGCATCGTCGTTAAACCATAAAAATAACCGGCTGGCCGTTGCCACCCGGCTTAGCGTCCTTGTTGGAAAAATTATATCATTTTTCGCATAGATTAGGCAAGATGGGGCGTGGCGCGTGCTTCTTGGTAAATTTACCTGCAAAGGAGCGGATATGCTGCGGAAATATGTAATATGAGTATAACTAACTGAAAATTCACCCCTCTATAACGGCTCGCTTGCGCAAAATCAACAAGCCGTGATAAAGTTAGTTTGTGAATTGTAATATCGCGCCGACCTCAAGCGGCGGCAGGAGTGAACGACGATGAGTGAGCGAATCCTCGTAATTGATGATGAAGAGCCGACCGTACAGCTTATTGGTATGTTATTGGAGCGGCGCGGCTTCGAAGTGATTAAGGCATACCGTGCCGAAGAAGGGCTACGCATGGCCTATCGCCACCAACCCGATTTGGTGCTGTTGGATATTATGATGCCCGATATGGACGGGTGGGAGGTTTGCAAGCGCCTGCGGGAGATGAGCGATGTGCCGATTATCTTCCTGACTGCCCGCAGCGATGTGAAGGATGTGGTGCGGGGGCTGGAGATGGGGGCAGATGATTATATCGTCAAGCCCTATGAAAACGATGAATTAGTCGCCCGTGTGCGCGCTCATTTGCGCCGTGCCCCCCGCCCCAACATCAGCGAAGAGCTGATTTTCAATGGGGGGGATTTCCGCATCAATTTCATGAACCGTGAGGTTTGGGTGCGTAATGAGTTGAAACACCTGACGCCCAAAGAGTTCAACTTGCTGGCGGTTTTGGTGCGCAATGCTGGCCGCGTTGTCACCCGCACCGAGTTGGTGACACAGGCCTGGGGTGAAGAATATGCCGATGCCATCGATAGCCTGAAGCTTTATATCCACTACTTGCGGCAAAAGCTGGAATCCAACCCACAACAGCCAGAATATATCATCACCTCGCGCGGCGTTGGATACCGTTTTGTCAATCGTTAGCCCGCATTGAGCATGAATAAATAATGAGGATGTGTTCGCCATTGGAACACATCCTTTTATATGTATTGTAGCTAGAGCATCATGGGCGGTAGGTTTGAATGCGCTTGGCGCGTTCTCGGCGCTGCATCCGTTCCATGCGCTTGTGCACTTCTGCGAGTACCTGTTGACGGTCAATGGTGAGAATGTCACGCTCGTACATGACCACTTCGCCATCGACGATAACCGTGCGCACATCGCCCGCCGCCATATTGTAAACCAGCGATGCGCCTACATTATATAAGGGCTGGTGATGCGTCCCATTGAGATCTACCAGAATAATATCAGCCAGCTTGCCCGCTTTTAGCTCGCCCAGCCTATCTTCCCAACCGAGCACGGCGGCGCTTTCATAGGTGGCGATATGCAGTGCTTCGGGGATGGGCATCACTGTGGCATCTTCGAAGCGCGTTTTCTGCATGAGCGCCATCAGCCGCATAACTTCCCACAGGTTGAGCGTATTGTTGCTCACGACGCCATCGCTACCCAACCCAACGGGAATGCCGGCCTGACGAAATTCCACCACAGGCGCATAGCCCATCGCCAGCTTAAGGTAAGTTTTGGCAGTATGGGCGATGCCCACGCGGCGGTCTGCCAGCAGCTCAATGTCGGAAGGCGTCGCACCACAAACGTGCGCCAAAATACTATGGCTGTCCAGAATACCCGTTTGCTCTAGTACCTGCACGGGCGTGATGCCGCGCGCTTCTAGGCTGGCGTTTGTTTGCTCGTGCGTTTCGGCAACATGGATGTGTATGGGTACGCCGAGGCGACGGGCTTTGATAGCAGAGGCGCGCAAAAAGTCATCGTCACAGGTATAGGGGGCGTGGGGAGCGATGCAGGTGCGGATGCGCCCATTGGCTGCGCCATCCCAACGTTGGGCAAAAGCGCCGCCCACTTCGTCAATTTGCGCCATGCCATTGCTACTGAACATCGCCCAGCCGAGTAAGGCGCGTGTCCCTGCTTCTTCTACCGCTTGGGCGGCTTCGTCCATATAGAAGTAATGGTCATTCACGCTGGTGACGCCCGCTTCTATCATCTCGATAAGCCCCAGCAACATGCCCCAGTACACATCGCCTTCGTGCAAGTTACTCTCTAGTGGCCAAATGTAGTCATTAAACCACGCTTCTAAGTTGACATCTTCGGCGAGGCCGCGCCAGTAAATCATCGATGTATGGGCGTGGGTGTTGATCAAGCCCGGCATGACCACACGTTCGCTGGCGTCAATGACACGGCGAAAATGTGATGGATTCACTTGTCCAGTCGGCTCAATGGCTTCAATACGGTTGCCGCGAACGAGCACATCATGATTAGGTAGCAGTTTAAGGGTGATGCCAGCTGCTTGCCGTTCGGTTTGTAGTACCAGGCCATTGTGTATGAGTAAGTCTGTCATGGGCATCCCTTTCTATCTCATTAACGAGATATTATAGCCTGAAAAATGGATATTGGAGGGGGAAGTTCTTAAGGCTAGGGTTTGTTTTGGCTAACATATCCTAACTGGCGCAAGTTCGTTTTATGGGGCGCTGCCCCTTGCTGAAGGTTTTGCGAGGACTTCGCCCTCGCGCTCCCACCACTTTTTGTAAAAAGTGGGCAAAAACTTTTCTCGGCGAATGCCCTCGCTGCGCGAGTGGCCTTCGCAAATGGTTTTCCCAGCTATTGAGCGCAATAGGTGGAATGTTGCAATAGTTCGACCTAGCGCCAGCTTGATGATGCTCCTAATAGGATTTTTAAGGCTTAAAACGGGACTTGGGGTGGTATACCCC
>WGEI01000082.1 GCA_015492875.1 Anaerolineae bacterium
GAATAATGGACGGTTCGAGTTGCATTAGGGATTTAATCACCTGAAAACGCACCTCTTCCTGAGGGTCTGATAAAGCATTGAGTAAGGGGGGCAGCAAAGTATCGTCTTCATCAATAAGCTGAGGGAGTATCTCATCGGCGAGTTTAGAGAGGGCAATGGCTGCACTGTAGCGTACTCTGGAGTTATTCTCAGCCAGGGCTTCTACCAGCAATCGTACCCGCAGTGGTTCTTTATGTTGGGTAAGGGCGCGGATGGCATCATAATTGGCCCAACTTTCTTTTCTGAAATTCTCTATGAGGATGTGCACCGCTCTTTCTCCGCCTATCTTTGAAAGGATAGAAAAAACTAATCTGCGTCGGCCTTGAGCTAATGATACGATATGCTCAATAAAACTTTCATCAGGAAATGCTTTTAGTACATTGAGAATTGCATCAATTGCCAAGTCAGAGATATGGGCTTCGCTTAAAAGAGGAAGAAGGAGTTTGACAACATTTTTGTCACCCATTCGGGTTAAAGCATCAGTGATTTCACGGATTACATATATATCAAGGTCAGGCCAAGTTAACACTTGGATCAATTGTTCGGTTGTTGATGGATCTGCTATTGTCGCTAGGGCTATCGCCGCGCGTTTGCGTATAGCGGGGTCTGGATCATTCAAAGTTAGGATGAGGGAATTGATGACATCCTCTCCTTGAAAATAGCCTAGCCCTAAAGCGGATAAGAGGCGTTTTTTAGGGTTGGTGTGGTGCAGATTTTCTAAGAAAGTTTGTTTAACCTTATCCCCCCCGATGGCCCCTAATTTCCTCCCAATACGGGTATGATGAAGATAAGAATTATCATTAGGGCGTTGATGGCGTAGTAACTTGTCATCCAAGAAATAGCCGAGCATATTTTCGATGAGGTCTGGGGTTGCCAATGCATGTAATACGGCATCATCCAGAAATTCATATAATTGGGGGAATTTATTGAGCGATTGAACAAAAATCTGCACGACATCATCAGGTAAATCTTGAATAGTCTCGTCTTTTAGTAAATCAGATAGCGTGTCCAAAGCCGCTCTAACGACCACCCAATCGCTAGCCTGTGGCAAAAGCTGACGATAGATGTCGAGCATGTATTCGTAGCGTGCTTTTGCCAGTGCTTTAATGGCCAAACGATGCAGGAAAAAATTTTCCTCTTGCAAAAAGGTGAGGAGTTGCTGCGTTAGGGGAGCCGCTTCTCTTTTTGCTCTAGCGTATTTGAATTCAGCGAGACGATAGTTTATTGATCGTGCATATTCTTGGTCATCTTGCCGTGCTTCAAGTTTTGAAATAATAGTGTCCAGTTGCTTAGGCTGCACAATATCACATATATTAATCAATATACGCGTTGCTGTGAGAAAGAAACCTGTTTCAAAAGAATCTAATTGTTGAAGAATAGAGTCTATGAGATGAATACCTTGTAAATGTTGAACTAAAAGCTGGATGGCGCTGTTTAGTTCTTCATCCAAGTTATCTAAAGTAGTTAATTCTGGTATACAATCAGCATCACAAATCGCCTCTAAAATCGCAATTAATAAGGCACGGGAAATAAATTGACTATCTTTGAGATGTTCGATGAGTTTTCCTGCAAACTTTTCTTTGTAAAGAGTGAGGGTTGTTAGTCGATCAATGGCGATAAATTGATCCATTTGTTTCAAGCTATTCAATTTATTGAGGTAAAAAGCCTGGTTCATAAGTTAGGCGCTTTCTCTCTTCTACCAACGCGACTAAAATGTGTTTGGGTAAAGTGGCATAGGCAACTAGCAATCCGTGCAAAAACGCATTTAATGCTTTTTTATCATCGGTTTGAAAGAGAACCATTTCTCCATATGACACTTTCCATTCATTTTCTATCTCTTTGACGTGAAGTTTTACATATTTGTTAATGGCAGCCAATACATCTTCTAGATTATCAGGAAGATAAACCATATTGAGCCTCCTTAATTACTTCCTATGGTAATTGCTTCGGGTTCGACGCTACACTGTTTCGCTGCGAGTGGAAGTTCGCTTGCGGTCCGATATACATAGATTGCGCCAATTACCCCTGGAGCAATTATATCATCTATAAAACTGCCATATAAATATAATGGATATGGAGGTTGGACTTCGCTCTCAAAAAAGGTGCAAGTTACGACATCTATTGAAGTCTGACCGTTCCATTGTGGTGGTAACACATTATTGATATAAAGAAGTCGTAATGTGTCAAAAGGAGAGATGCGATGAGGGCCTGTTTGCAACGCTTTAAAAAGTTCTGGGGGCAGGTTAGTGAAATATATGCCAGGCCCGAAATCTCCATGAGATGATGGCCATAACTCATTAGATGCTTTTATAGCTTCCCCTGCAGGCGTGTAGTGGTACAAAGTAATCCTATTATCCGGTGTTGGGGCGGGCTTCTAGCTGGCTGACATAAGCCGCGGCCATCGCCACGTACTGGACGAGGGGGCGGTTGGTGGTAAACTCAACAAATGCTGTAGACTAATCATTTGTGGGTGACTGTAAAGCGATGATGGCAATAGCCCCATTATCTGTATAGCGGATATGTTTTTCATCAATCGTTATGGGATGAAGCGGCGCAAATGGAAGCGGGGCAACGGCTAGATAAGCACCATCTGGGCTGAAATCAGCGGCACTAATAGGGTAGATAAATTGCTCATTAATGACTGTGCCTGTGCGCGTATCCCAAGTGCGGATTGTGCCATCCCCAGCAACGCTGGTTAAATACCGTCCGCTAGCGTCATAGTGTAAAGCTTGGATAGCATAGAGATTATTGCAATAAGGACTATCAACAAGGGTGCATTCACAAGCTCCTTGACAAGAGCGTTGGGGGAGGTCATGGCCAAGATAGATGGAAGGGGAACGAGGACTGTCAATGTTCCAAATAATGATTCGTCCATCTGAGCGACCAGCGGCTAATTGTTGGTTATCTTCGCGCCAGCGGCTAATGTATCGAAGTGTAATGTGGCTATCTAAAAGCGTATTTGCCCCTGTTGCCACTAATGTAAAATCGGGAATCGTGTAGATATAAGGGCCTAGATGTGTTAAATCAAATATCGCTATCATATCTCCGTCAGGACTCCAGCTACTTGTAGAGATCGAACGTAATTCTAGACGCCTTTTGCTGCCTGAAGTCATATCAACTAACAAGCTTTCGTCACCATCTATGAAGCTCTCTAGCAGCCAATCTCCGTTAGGGCTCCAGTTTGTTTGTGCGCATGTCCCTATACCTCTATTAACTCGCTCTTTTACATTGTTATCAATTGAATAGATGTAAATATTCTGGTAAACGGTGGCCCCATTACATTCACCAAAGGCTATCTGCGTTTCATCTGGCCCCCACGTTGGAGCACTGATATTGGTTTCAAATATGAATTCACGATAAAGCTCGCTGTTTTCTGCCGTGAAAATCTGGATTAAGTTGTAGCGCGAAGCTAGCAGGCGTTCTCCGGTGGGTGACCAGCTGAGATAGGTGATGGGAAGCGTTGGAGGTTGAGCATGAGCCAATAGCATTAAACTGAGAAATGGGAATAAGAGTAGGTATTTAAAACATTTAGTTATTTTCAACATGAAGCTGCCCTCTCTTCATTAGCGATTTGGAGCAATTGTAATCTCCCAAAAACTAGACAGAGGAAAACAGGTTGTTGGGAAGCTATTCATCGCAATGAATACCCCAAAGTTGTACTCCTGCTGTTGTACTTGCCGTCACTAAAAAATTATTTTGCGGGAGAAAGGCTATATCTGTGAAATAATGACTAGTAGGCAAGGTGGCGAGTGGGGTGAATGTTTGCGCATCGTAGATGATGATTTGTTTGTCTCCTGAAAGCGCAAGTAATGTGCCATCATGACTAAATGCTATACGATTGAGCGCTCTATTGAGATGTATTGCTTTGATTTTGAAGAAATCATTGATATTCCAGAAATAAACCGATCCACTGTGATTACGTTCTCTGCTTGTAGTGGCAAACATTGTCCCATCGGGATGAAAGGCTAAATCAGTGATTGTGAATTGGGCATTGTAGTATTGTTGAAGCAATTGATAATTCACTACATCTATAACGGAAATATTGCCCATATAATCGCTAGTAACTAGTAGGGTTTCATCAGGACTAAAACTCAAGGCAGTAGTTTCCCCAACAATATATCTTGGCTTAAGATTTGGTAGAATAACATCTGGTCTAGCCTCAGCCAGATTCCAAACAACGACATAATTCATTGTATTAACGGACAGTCCATGTTCATGGACAAAGCTTTTTGAAAAGTTCTCTGCGAAAAATGCAAAACGATTGCCACTCGGTGAACTGCTCAGCGTGTGTATATTAATCCCTTGTGCTAAAAGTGTAGTGTTGGGTTTCATCTCCCATAAGTAAATTGAACTTCCAGTAACCTCGTTATGTTCAGTCACCATTAATGTTTTTTCGCTGATAAAGATGCTTTCGGCGACAATATAATTGGGCTGAGGATAATATATGGAAACTGGATGGAAGGATTTTAATGAATAAACCATTATACCTTTGGTAGGAACTGAAATTGCGAGTAATTCTCCCTGTGGCGATATGCTTATATATCCTACAGTACGCTCTTTGGGCTGCCGATAGATGGTACGTAGCCGGTGTAAATTATGGATATTATTTGGCGTGAGGGGGCAGTCACTACCTTGCTCTAGGGGGCGAAAAAGAGGAAATAAGGCTGAAACAAAAATGCCAATACTAAAAACAAGGTTTTTCATCATGAGTTACCTAATCACAAAATAGATTCGGCCAGAATTGTCTATTTGCCCATATAATTCCCCCTGTCCCTCAAAGGTTGGGCTGCTACTCATCGCAATGAATACCCCAAAGTTGTACTCCTGCTGTTGTGCTTGCTATCACTAAAAAATTATTTTGCGGGAGAAAGGTTATATCTGTGAAATAATGGTGAGTAGGCAAGGTGGCGAGTGGGGTGAATGTTTGCGCATCGTAGATGAAGATTTGGTTACCCGTTGCTACGGCAAAGAACATACTATCTGAACTAAAAGCAATGTCAGCAACCTCTTGATTATACTGAATAGTTTTTATTTTACTAAAATCACTCAGCCCCCATAATTTTACCTGCCCGCTGCTATTTCTTTCGCGGCTAGCTGTGGCAAACATTGTCCCGTCAGGCTTCAATGCACCTTTTGTCATGGTAAATTGACCTGGCATATATGTATTGAGTAGTTGATATGTATTGGCATCCCATATCATCACTGTATCCAATACACTAGCCAAAAGCAATGTGCCGTTGGGGTGATAAATTAGGCTCGATACGCTTTGGGCTTGTTTTTGAGGAATATCATTGAGTGTAGTTACTTCTTGTAAATGTTCTAAGTTCCAAATGACAATCTGTCGATCGCCGGGCTGGTAATAAGGAATGGGTACAGAGCTACTGAACGCTAGCATAGGTTGGGCGGGGTGGCGGGTGATGTGGGTGATGATGCTGTCATTGGAGGTCAATGAATCAAAAACATGGGTTTTCAAATTCCATAGACGTAGCTTGCCCGCATAGTTGCTTATCGCTTCGGCTATAATTATCGAATTGCCATCATTAAAGGCGGCCTCAGTGATAATCACCTGAGCTTCGTTTTCTGGATAGTAGGCAGCTATAGGGCGAAATGTTGTGAGGTCATATATCTTCAACGCCCCCCTTGTCTTCTTTAGGAGTAAAAGTGTGCCTGAGGCATCAATGTCAATCGTATCAACCCATGAATTGGGCGATAAATCTGAATAAATCGTGCGGATTAGCCTCATGTCTTTAATGGTTGTTGGTGTGAGTTGGCAAGTATTAAATTGTGTAGTTTCGCTTTGCGCTGTTAATGAGAGTAGTAAAAACAAGAAAATTGCTATCAGTTGGCGCAGTTCAAACATTTCGCAGAGGCCTTATCTAATTATAAAATAAACACGGTTAGGTTCATTTTCGTTAACTCTACCGTAAACACTGGCTTCGTCAAGATAAGTAACATAAGCAACGGAGTGGGCAACTTCTTCTCGTGTGTTAGGATTTCCCCAACGGATAACACCGTTGATAGCATTACCATTTAACACATTTTGGGCATTATCAATATAATGGTAAAATGGTGTTCCATTTTTATACCCTTTCAATGTATCTAGGGTATCTGATACCTTACCATATACATTATTATACCAAGCTTGGATGCCCCATTGATCGAAGGGCGGTCCCGCCAAAAATTTCACAAATTCAGCTACAGAACTAGCACCATCATTATCTGTAGCAGCATAAAGTTGATTAAATACGGCACTTTCAAAAAACAATTTAAACTGTTCCTGTGGTATTGAGAACTGTAAGTCAAGTTGAGGATTGCGATTGGGATTAGTATAGAAGGGACCTGCTTCGCCGACAAAAGTTAATGCTAAAAAAGCATCCCAAGTTAAACTGTAGCCGTCAGAATAGGGCAATGGATGGATGTCCCAATTGGCACTTGTTTGGGAAGGGGGTGCTTGTAAGTCAGCATCATTCACTGCGGTGGCATAAGCTTTTGCAACACAAAATGGGCGAGTTGATATAGTGCTATCACATACAGAATATCCCTGTGATAGCACATAATAAGCTACAGCCCAAGCGGGTGGGGCGTAAAGGCCCGAGCCAATGGGGTAATCGCTGAAATACTTGTTCCAATCGATATATTCTTGAGCATTTGCATGAACTCTCACATAAACGCCTAGATGTTCAGTTATCCATCTTTCTAACCAGTCACGATATAACCACAGCTGGTAGCGTTCGTTTTGGGCGGCGACGTTGAGCCAGTAGTTGCGGTTGGCTTCCGATTGTTGGGAGGCGAGTATCCCTTTTACCTTCGTTTCGTTTTAGCCTTAGCGACGTATTGGCTGTGATACTTCATGACCAACTGTTTATTTAACATTGCCGGCAATAATCCGCATACGCCGCCAACAGCTAGCGTATAAACCGTCATGAGAAAAGGTTGGTTGAATGGTTCATCTAAAAACTGGTTGAACAACGCGGTAAAAATCACGACGGCGGCAAAGGTCGAGAGATAGGTGAAGCCGCTGCTGGCGTATTTGTATAACCGCTTAGGCATAGGGCGTTTGTTGAGCAATAGAACGATGAATAGCCAATTCCATATCGCAAACAATGCCCCTATGATACCGCCTAAGACTAAAGAATGCGGTAAATATGCTATACCGGCCAAAAAATCATTTTTAGGGAGTGCAGCGTGAGTTAGGAACATAAATGTGTAAGCTAGTACAGGCGGCATCATGCCTCCGAAATAGAAATAAGATGCTATAACGTTGTATATGTGAAAATATATTCCGCCAAACAACAGCCCCAACAATGTGCCATAGATGAGATAGGTTTTGAGCAATTGCATCCACAAGCGCATGTTTGTCCTCTTACTGGTAAGCGCTTAACCTGACCCAATTGATAAAAACTCACCCCCTACTTGTTCCAGATATTTCTGAGTATGTATTATTGATGATAAATGAAAAACAGGCAACGGGTTGCCGCTGCCTGTTTGTGTGTCATGATGCGTATGGCCGCCGCCTATTCTTTGACGTAGGGTTGACCGCTGGCTTTCGGCGGGAAGGCGCGTCCAATCAGGCCGGCGAGGACGATGATCGTCACCACAAAGGGCACCATTTGCAAGAATTGCACCGGCAAAGGCACATCGAGCGATTGCAAGCGCGTACCGAGCGCATCGGAGAAGCCGAACAAGAGCGCGCCGCCAAACGCCCCCACAGGCGTCCACTTGCCGAAGATGAGCGCCGCCAATGCGATGAAGCCGGCGCCGCGCGTCATACCATCGTTGAAGCGGCCAGTTGCCTCTAGGGAGAACCACGCGCCCGCCAAGCCAGCAATCAGCCCGCCGATGAAGACGTTAATCCAGCGGGTGCGGTTAACATTGATGCCGAGCGTATCGGCAGCATGCGGATGCTCGCCAACGGCGCGGGTGCGCAACCCCCAACGAGTGTGGAAGATGATGATATGCGTCAACAAAATGACGAAGAACATGCTATAGAAAATCGGTTGCTTATTGAAGAAGGCATCGCCAATCACCGGAATATCGGCCAAGATAGGAATGCGCAGATTGGGCAGGCGGGTGATGCCCGCTTCGGTGGAGAGCAGGTACTCGCGACGGATGAAGCTGGTGAGGCCAACCGCCATGATATTAATCACCGTCCCGCTGACGATTTGGTCTGTGCGGAAGGTGATGGAGAGCCACGCATGGAGCAGGGCGGTGAGGCCGCCGGTGAGAATGGCCACGCCAACCGCCAACAGCATCACAAAGCCAATTTGGTCGGGAATGACGGGGTTGAGGTAGAAGAGGGTGACGAAGCCCATCGCCGCCGCATTGAGCATCATGCCCTCGATGGCGATATTGATGACGCCACTGCGCTCGCACCACAGGCCGGCCATTGCCCCAATCGCAATCGGCGTCGCCAGACGGAAGCTCTCACTGAGCATGGTGGTGATATTCGTGCGGTCACCTGCTGCCGCCGCCACTAAAATCGTGGGGATGATGAGCACGCCAACGACTAGCAAGCCGATATTGGTCAAACGGCGGATGCGTTGTGGGGCTAAAAGCGCGCCGATGCCCACGAAGATGAAAAGCGCGCTCATCGCCCGCAAGAAGGGCAGCGTTTGAATGGTGATATGCGCCACATTTTCCGCCGCGCCCGGCTCTAGCGTGAGGATGGTGGTGGTGGCGGTGGTGTAATACTCGGCTTTGATAACCGCCGTTTCGAAGATGAACAGCCCCATGAATATCACAATCAGGCTAATCACCGTCATACGGCGCAGGCGTATATTGTGCAGTAGGGCGAAACCCTCGCCAAAGCCGCCACGCAGCAGGTATTGCCCAATGAGGAGCAGCGCCGCCACTAGCCCCAGCCAAAAGCCTATCCCCAGTTGTACCGTATTGGGCGGGAGCTTGCCGCTGGTGTGCACTAAGTGAATGAGGTAGGGCGCTAGGGCGAAGAGGCCAGCCCAAAAACCAGCAAATGAAGTGATTAGCTCGTGCGATAGGTTGACTAGCGCCCCAATGCCGATAATCAGCGCGGCACTATAGCCTAAAAGCGCCAGCGATAGCAATTGGAAGATGGTATATTGCGGGATGCTGAAGAACTGAATTGCCGTCAGCGTGCCCGCGCCCTCTAGCGTGGCGAAGGGGAAGAGCAGCAGTGCCGCCAGCCCCAGCCCGCCGCCTACTACCAGTAACAGGTTTCTTACCTGAGAATTCATTCGCATCATTGTTAGTCCACC
>WGEI01000083.1 GCA_015492875.1 Anaerolineae bacterium
CAATTGGCGAATCTTCATAATTAGTAATCCCCAATGTCAGCGCGCCTTGTGCTTGAGCATCACGAATGACTTGTAACACATCTGCCGCTTGCCCTGATTGCGAAATGCCAATCACTAGCGCTTTGCCCAGTTTGGGCGGGCGTTGGTAAATCGTGTGCAACGATGGAGCGGCCAACATGACTGGTAAGCCAGCGAATGCGCCTAAGGTATACTTTGCATAGCGTGCTGCGTTGTCCGATGTGCCCCGTGCCGCAATGCAAACCATCTTTGGCGTAAATTGCTTGACCGTCTTCGCCACCTGTCGAACGGCAGCGGCTTGCTCGCTCAATAAACGGTCGATAATAGTTGGTTGTTCACGGATTTCTTGTGCCAAGTACATGCTGTGCCGTCCTTTGATAAGCCACTTTGCCGCTGACAATAGTGCATATCACCTCGCTTTGCGGTGTGAGCAGCACGAGGTCAGCATCTTTCTGCTTAGCAATACTGCCTTTACGTTCATCCAGCCCAATAGCCTTCGCCGCATTAAAACTCACAGCCCGCCATAAATGCTCTATGCGCTCACCCGTTGCAGCGGCCAAATTGCGCAAAGCCGCGTCCATTGTCAAAATGCTTCCTGCCAATGTGCCATTTTCTAAACGACAGGCGCCATCTTTCACGCTTATTTGGCGGTTATCTAACATGTATGTCCCATCAGCTAGCCCCGTTGCACGAATAGCATCGGTGATAGCGATAACGCCATCTTCCCCCTTCATTTGCCATAAAAGTTTCATCACTGCAGGGTGTACATGAATGTTGTCCGCGATAATTTCTGCTTTGATACTGGGCGTTGTCAAAATCGCCCCAACCGCCCCCGGCTCACGATGGTGTAGGCCTGTCATGGCGTTGAATGTATGGGTAGCGTGCCCCAACCCCATCTCCACAGCGGCCATCACCGCTTCATAACTAGCCCCGCTATGGGCGATACTCACCTGTATGCCGCGTTCTCGGCACGCCCTAATAAGCCAATGATTTTTCGAAAATTCTGGAGCAAGCGCCACAATACGAATAACGCCTAAATCAAACAGCCGCGCCATCTCATCGGGCGTTGCCCACCGTATATGTTCTGGCGCTTGCGCACCGCAATACTCGGCATTTAAAAAAGGCCCTTCCATATAAACGCCCAGCATCTCCGCGCCGCCCTCAACGTGTTGTGGCATCTGCGCTGCTGCCTTCATCGCCGCATAAATGCGCTCAGCGCTATCTGTCCATGTTGTCGCCAAAAAGCCAGTGACCCCATGCCTTGCATAAAACCGCGCCATATCGGCCAGCCCTTCGGGGTTAGCATCCATCGTGTCATGCCCAACTGCGCCATGCACATGCAAATCGATGAAGCCCGGCATGAGTAAATTGCCACCCCCATTAATCTGTGTATCAGCGTCAATCGGCGGCGCGGGCATGTCGCCATAATCTTCAACGCGCCCGCTATCAGCCAGTAGCCAGCCATCATCTATAATCTGTGTTTCGGTGATGATGCGGGCATGTTCAATGAGTAGCTTCATGCCACCTCTCCACTTTAGGCTTGCACGTTTCGCGTTCAATAATTTCCGTTGTCAGCCATGTCACGCCTTGAATAGCTAACCCATCTAATTGGGCGAAAAGCTGCCGTGCTGCTCTGCGGCCTAGTTCCATGACATCTGCCGCGACAGTTGTCAACCCAGCTGCTTCTGCTTCTGGCCCATCGCCAAATCCGGCCACACACACCTCATCAGGAACATAAATTCCCGCCTCGCGTAAAATATCAATCGCCACGCTCGCCATCAAGTAATCTGCCGCCACAACCGCGTCGAATTGCACATTTTCTTGCAGGAAGTTGCGTAACACCGCCGCTGCAACGCCTGCGTCAAAGTCGCCCCGCAGCCGCCAAACGTTCTCAATGGGAATATCATGCCGCACTAGCGCCTCACCAAATACTTTGTCCCGCTCAACCCCATCGAGTTGCCCCATATGCCCTTGTATGAAAACAAATCGGCGGCATTGGCACACATTCACCAGATAATCAGCCAGTTGGCGGATGCCCTCTGTGTTATTAGGGATGACCGCCGGAATATTCAGCTCATAATGACTAACCAATGTTATGGGCTTTCCTGTCTGCTGCAATTGCTCTAACTCAGCGCTTTCTAGCGCGTTGGCCAGCACCAAAAATCCATCTATCTGCGCAAGTGGCAAGCTGAGCGGCTTTGGGTGATTAGGGTCTTCTGCCAGCGAATCCACCAACACGCCATAACCTTTTGTACTCGCGATTTCTTGTGCACCAGCGATAACTGTTCGCTGGAAAACTTGCCGTTTATCGTTAGTGATGACCCCGATTTGCCCCATTACAACACCCCTAGCTCTTTCTCTAACGCATAGGCTATTGCCCCTAATGCCGCCAAATTATCCTCGCCTGCTAATGTTAGCTGGGTCGTATCCACATGCCGCTGTGGTATGAGTTCGTAGAGTTTCTTTTTACTCAACGTGATTAAAATATCGCCAATGTCGCAAATACTGCCCGCTAACGCAATTTCATCAGGCCGCATCAGCCCAATTATCCAAGCGTAAAGCAACGCCAGTGTTTCGCTCAGCGATTCAACAACCCGAATAGCCACTTCATCACCATGCCTATAAGCTTGCCGTAAGCCCAAATAACTCGGTGCTAATTGGGTTAACTCGCTTTGCGGGTATTGGCGGCATAAAGTGTCGATTTGCTCTTGTATAGCTTCTGGGGTCAGCGCCGTAACGGTATGTTCAGGATGAGTGGGGAGGGGCAGGTTGCCAATATCGCCGCCATGATGAAAGACCGTCCCGCCCAACGTAAATCCTATTTCTACCGTGCGATTGACCAGTAACGTCACATGATTACAGTTGGTTTCCCGCGTGAATCTTTGTGCCCGTGCCGCCAACTCGGTGTTATTGTTGATATGCACTGGTAGCTGGTAACGCACCTGCAAAATGCTTGCCAGCGCCATATCTGCCCAGCCCAGTGCCCGCGATGAGACGACCGTTCCGCTCTCTGTATCCACGATGCCCGGCACACCCATACTAATGCACAGTAGCGGTTCGTCTTGTTGTGCCAATAGGCCATTAATTGCGTAGAAAATGGTTTCCGTTGATAGCGCCTCGCCATCATTACCTGCGACATGGTGCTGCGCGACGATACGCCCATCCAAATACGCCAAATATGCCACAACCTCATGCCTTTTTACGGCCAGCCCAATGATTTGCCGTGCAGTGGGGACGAATTCCAACAGTCTTGGCCGCTTCCCGCCGCTGGTTGTAGATTCTCCATGACCGCTCTCAATGATGAATCCCAACTTCAGTAAATCGTTCACAATATCGGAGACGGTGGGTTTAGCCAAACCAGTCGCCTGCGCTAGTGCTGCGCGGTTGTCGGCCTCTCCGTTATAGATACTGCGCAATATCAGGCGTCGGTTATGCCGTTTTAGCTGCTCACGTGTTGCTTTACCACGTCGCATAGACACCTCGTTTATGCCCTTGAATAAGTTGGGCTAATGCCCGGAATAGCGCAAGGCAGCCTGCCTGTCGCCTCAATCTCGCCGAAAATGACTTTTGCCACAGCTTCCATAGAGACCGGTCGGTTGCCATAA
The DNA here is from genome assembly GCA_015492875.1 of Anaerolineae bacterium. Taxonomy (GTDB): domain Bacteria; phylum Chloroflexota; class Anaerolineae; order Aggregatilineales; family Phototrophicaceae; genus S146-30. The sequence goes on from WGEI01000083.1 coordinate 3,624, forward strand.
GCGCAAAGATAGGTCTCTATCATGGGATACCCCATAATATCGTATGGCGTCCGTAGCGAAATAGCGATAACAGGCTTCCCAGTAGCGTGTAATGCCTGCACTAAAGCCGCCTGTTCTTCTACTTGGTCAGCGCAAACCGTTGCTACAATCACCACATCGCTCATCTCTGCCACTTCTAAAGCCGCTTGGCGATCATCCTCATCTGGAAGGTGTTCTATTTCTAGCGCTATGACTTCACCGTGCCGCTTACGAATTGCATTAGCGAGTTCAATTTGTACGCGCGATGATGTATCCGCTGGTGTCAGATTAACTGGTTTAGGGGTAATGACGGCGATTTTTCGGATGCTATCAGCCTGCAATGGGAGCAACTGACGCCTATCATGCACCACTGTAATCGAACGGTCAGCGATGGTTTGCGCTATCATGCGGTGTTCTTCACAGCCAACAATGCTCAAATCCGGCAGTTCGGTAATCATTTGCCGCTGCGCCGCCTCAATCCGCGCGATGGATTCATCACTCGCCATTCCTGCGAATTGCTCCATCATTTCAAGTTGCCCCTCTAAATGACCGAGCAAAATTAAATCTACCCCAGCCTCCAATGCCGCTTTGACGCTCGCCTCTTTACCTAAATAGGCCACGCCTTGCATATCCATCGCATCCGTAATGCAAAGGCCTTTGAACCCTAACTCATCACGTAATAGCCCCTGCAAAATGCGCCGTGATAGCGTTGCCGGCCATTCAGGGTCTAATGCGGTATAGGTCACATGCCCGCTCATGACCGCTGATACGCCCGTCTCAATAGCCTTTTTGAAAGGCGCAATTTCCATTCCCAGCAGTCTTTGCATATCGTATGAAACCGTTACTGTGGCTAAATGAGTATCGGCGTTAATATCGCCATGGCCGGGGAAGTGTTTCGCCGTAGCGATAATGCCAGCTTGCTGCATCCCGCGTATGATTGCCGCCCCTAATCGGCCTACAAGCTCTGGGCTATCGCCAAATGACCGCACCCCAATCACTGGATTGTGGGGGTTGTTATTAATGTCTAGCGCTGGTGCAAAATTGATGTTGACGCCCATCGCTAATAATTCCCGCCCCAGCACATAGCCGGCCTTCTCCGCTAATGCCTCATCACCAGTAGCCCCAAGTGCCATGTTGCCGGGTAGCTGTGTCGCCGTTTTATTCACCGCAATCAGTTGGCCACCCTCTTGGTCAATACCAATCAGTGGCGGCAATTGCCCTCCTTTTGTCGCTGCTTCCCGCAGTGCTTCTGTCAACCCGCGTATTTCTTCCGGCGTGCGCCCGTTAATGCCAGAAAATAGACAAAATGCCGCTATGCGCCCCGCTTTTACCCCATCTAATATGGCTTTTGGGGGATATACCCCCTGAAAACTGTGCATCAATTGTTTCATTACCGCCTGTGCCTTTTTACCACGCCCCGTTGAGCGACCTATAAGTTAGTTAGATTACCTAACATACTCGTTGCTATTGTAAATCATCCCCTCTTAGCTGTCAAACTTTTCAAAAGGTTTTTACTTGTTGTCTCGCTTGACGTACTATTTAAGGGGTGCTATGCTTGCCACATATACAACCAGAACTAAAGCAAGGTGTGCTGCTTGCCCGGATGCACAGCACACAATGGGGGAAGCCGGTGGCTGTTCTCTTCAAACAGGAGTCCGGCGCTGTCCCGCAACGGTAACGGTATTTGCCGAAGCCCGAATACCCGCCTTGCTTTAGCTCGTGTTGACCTTCGTGGACAAAGGGAGCGAGCGCGGATGAACCAGTACACCCCTCCTTCCGCCCGCCTCGGCGGATTTTTTAAGGTGCGCTGCCGCTCTCTAGGATGGCAGGGCATCTATGAAATTAGAACAACCTTTTTCTTCATGCACCACCACTGGACCAGCAGTACATACCCCTTCCGCGCCTGCCATTAATCGCCGTTGGTGGCCATTTGTCTTGCTCATTACAGGCGTTTTGGGCTTTTTCTTGCTTCGCCTAGCTCTCGGCTCTGTTAACATCCCCTTACCCGAAATTATCAGCATCCTTCTCGGCGAGGGCACTACCAAAGCCTCATGGGAAAGCATCGTTATCAACTTCCGCTTACCAGAAGCGCTTACTGCTACATTTGCTGGCGCAGCCTTAGGCGTCAGTGGCCTCATGATGCAAACCCTATTCCGCAACCCGCTAGCCGGCCCATTTATTTTGGGCATTAGCTCCGGCGCCAGTTTAGGGGTGGCCTTTGTCGTTCTTGCGTTGGGTACAGTTGGTACAGTCACCATTGCTGGCCTGAGCCTGCTTGGCGATTTCACCTTAGCTATTGGCGCTGGGGTAGGGGCTGGTGTGACATTGCTGCTCGTTTTGGCCATCGCCCGCACAGTTCGAAACAGCACCACACTACTAGTTCTTGGCCTCATGTTCGGCTATCTCACGTCTGCTGTTGTCGGTTTATTGCTCTACCTCAGCATACCAGAGCGCATTCAAGCCTATATCAACTGGACTTTCGGCACGTTCAGCGGTGTAACATGGTCACAGTTAACCATCATGATTCCGCTTATCCTGCTAGGGCTTATCTTAAGCTTTTTCCTCATGAAGCCATTGAACGCCCTCTTACTTGGTGAACATTACGCTGCCAGCATGGGGCTTCATGTTGCCCGCGTGCGCTTATGGATTATCTTCATCACCGCCCTCTTAGCCGGCACAATCACCGCCTTTGCTGGCCCCATTGGCTTTATCGGTATCGCTGTCCCCCACCTTTGCCGCACCATATTCGCCACCTCTGACCATCGCAGGCTCATACCCAGCACGATGCTCATGGGCGCATTGGTGGCGCTTATTGCTGGCCTCGTTGCCGATGTCCCCGGCAATCAGTTGGTTCTGCCCCTAAACGCTATCACTTCACTTCTTGGCGCGCCCGTCGTTATCTGGGTTATTTTGCGCCGTCGCCATATACGGATGACAACATGAAACAACTTATTCTCCAAACCGCTAATCTCTCTATAGGCTATCGCAGTCGCCGCCAATGGCGTTATGTCGCTAAACAGCTCAACCTCTCTCTATACAGCGGCGAACTTGTCGCCCTTGTTGGCCCTAACGGTATCGGTAAATCAACCCTCTTGCGCACCCTTGCGGGTATGCAACGCCCACTAGCTGGGCATGTTGAATTATTAGGTGATGCCATCCATATACTCCCACCAGAAGAGCGCGCTCGTCGCCTCAGTGTCGTGCTCACCGACCGCTTAGATATGGGGTTGATGACAGGCTACGACTTAGTTGCACTTGGGCGCTATCCTTATACGGGTTGGGCTGGGCGTTTGATGCCAGAGGACGAAGCAGTCGTTAACTGGGCGATTCGCGCAGTAGAAGCAGAGCACCTTGCACCGCGCTACCTTCACGAACTCAGCGATGGCGAAAGGCAGAAACTGATGATTGCCCGTGCCCTCGCCCAAGAACCCGCTTTGGTCATTCTTGATGAACCGACTGCCTATTTAGATTTGCCTCGCCGTGTAGAGATTTTGCGCCTGTTATCCACGCTCGCCCATACATCAAACCGCACCTTCTTGCTCTCTACACATGATTTAGACTTGGCCTTAAAAGTAGCTGACCGCCTGTGGCTCATGGGGGAAAAAGGTGCTTTTTATACGGGTGCGCCAGAAGATTTAGTGCTCAATGGCGTGTTTGATGCTGTTTTTAGCACCACCGGCGTGCGTTTTGATATGCACACCGGTGCCTTTGATTTTTCCTCTGAGGGCGGCATAGAGATTGCCATTATCGGCGATAGCCCTATCGCCCTTTGGACTGGCCGCGCTTTGAAGCGGCGCGGTTTCCGCCCTGTGCACCTCAAGCAAGTATCCGCCCCTATAACCTATATTGAGCTTTTGCCAGATGGGTGGCGGTTACACGCCAATGGTGAAACCCACCTCTTCCAAAGCATCGAAGACCTGTTA
>WGEI01000084.1 GCA_015492875.1 Anaerolineae bacterium
CAAGCATGGTGCCGCCTTATGTGGCTGATGCACTGGCGGCAAGGTTTAAGAAGGACTAAGATATATCTCATAATCAACACGCCTATTTGATGGAAAGGCGCTCTGGAGGAAGCCGCTTATGGACATTCAACACTTGGTCGATCGCCTAGAGGATTTGATTGACGAAGGGCGTCATATTTTTGGCACTCGCTTAACCATGATTGATGAAGAACGCGCTTTGGAAATTATCGACCAAATGCGTATTTCGATTCCTGAAGAGATAGAAAAAGCTGCCCGTGTACTTGCAGAACGAGAACGCATTCTCGCCCAAGCGCATGAAGAAGCCGCGCGCATCGTTCAACAAGCTCGCCAGAAGGGCGAAGCACTGCTTGATCAGGAATCTTCCGTCCAAGCGGCACAGGCGCGCGCTCAAGCAATTATTGAAAAAGCCCGTGAAGACGCGGCGACAATTGCCCGTGATGCCGACCAGTATGTACTTCAGGTGCTGGCACAGTTAGAACAAGAACTGCTTAAGAACCTCAGCGTGGTTCGCAATGGCATCAACGAGGTTAACCGCACGGTACAAGCTGGGCATCAAAAGCTGCGCGGTGGCGCAACGGCGCAACCTGCTGCTATACCAGAGGTGCAGGGGCAGCCAGCCCCCGTTGAAGTAGACGCCGACGCTTCGGACGGCAAAAAATAATATAACAGGTACTTATTCGCGGGCGTTTTGCGCCCGTTTTTCTTTTTAGGGTTCTTTTTATGCGCCTTGTTTACTGGACGCTTTTTTGGTGTTTTGGAATTGTTGTTGCCGCCTCATACGCCTTTATCAGCGATTCAATTTGGTTGGTCGCTGCTGTCCTGCTCATCCTCACGGCCTTTCTTGGGCGTTCATTCTCCCGCTTACAAGTGGCATTGTGGCTAAGCGTTGCCTTTGCGTTTGGCGGCTTGCGTATGGCCGCGATGCCCGATACTGCACCAATTGCACAGTATAACGGCACGACGCTCACCATCAGCGGCGTCGCCATCGATATACCCGATATACGTGATGACCGTGTGCAGTTCCGCCTACAAACCGAAACTGTCTTGCGCAACGATGAGGTTATCCCCACATCGGGGTATGTGCTAGTTCAAGCGCCACCTTTCACCAATGTATCCTATGGCGACCATATCGATGCAACCGGTATGCTCATCACACCAGCGGAATTTGATACGTTCTCTTATGCGGACTATCTGGCGCGGCGCGGCGTTTATAGCATTATGCCCAATGCTGCTGTTGCCATAGTCGGGAAAACGCCACCATCACCGCTACTACGCGCTATTTTTGAACTGCGCACGCGAGCAAAGGCCGCTATCAGCCACGCATTACCAGAACCACAAGCTGCGTTACTCACAGGCATTCTGCTGGGGGATGAAGGCGGCATAGCCCCACAAGTGCGCGATGCCTTTAATACGACAGGCGCGGCTCATATTATCGCCATCAGCGGCTTCAATATGGTGATTGTCAGCCAACTGGCGATTGCTTTCGCTTCTCATTTCATGTCACGCCGTGCTGCCACCGTCTTCGGTATCATTTTCATCGCCCTGTACACGCTTTTAGTTGGGGCTAATGCCGCTGTTGTACGTGCGGCAATTATGAGTAGTTTGCTGGCAGTTGCGCCGCTATTCAAACGCCGAACCTATATGCCCGCATCGCTCGCTTTCGCGACTTTGCTCATGACGCTAGAAAATCCCACTGTATTATGGGACATTAGCTTTCAACTCAGCGTTTTCGCTGCGCTTGGCATTGCACTTTATGCAGAGCCGCTGTTAAAAGCTTTTCGCCACCTTTTCGACCTGTATATACCACCTGTTGGCGCGCGGATGATGGTCATAGGCATACTTGAAGAGGGGCTAATTGTTTCGCTCGCCGCGCAGATTTTTACATTGCCGCTTGTCATCCTGTATTTTGGCCGCCTTTCGCCATACTTATTACTGGTCAATGTACTGGTTACTCCTGTGCAATCATTATTGCTCATAGGTGGTGGTTTAGCGGTTATTGTGGCGTTTTTCTCTGCACCATTAGCGCTACCGCTTTTCTGGTTTGCGCTCGTTTGGCTGTCTTGGACAATCAGCGTTGTGCGTTTCTTTGCCCAATTGCCTACTGCTAGCCTCACCATCACGGTAGACCCGCGTTGGGTTGCTCTGTATTTTTGTGTACTCATAGGTATCGCTATGGCAAACGCAACTGAACCTCGTTGGCTTGATAGCTTCTGGCGTTGGCTTAGTCGCCGTTTAACGCCCGCCACTCTTGGCGTGGGCATTCTCGTTCCGTTGGTGCTAACAATCGGCATGTTGAATGCTCAACCAGATGGCAAGTTACATGTCTGGTTTTTGAATGTAGGGCATAGCAACGGAGTGCTTATCCAATCGCCCGGCGGTGCGCATATATTGGTTGATGGCGGGCGTTTTCCCTCCCGTTTGCTGACGGCACTAGGCGACCGTTTGCCATTTTATGACCATACGATTGAACTTCTGGCGATTACCCATCCTGACCGCTGGGATATTGGCGCATTGAACGCAGTCGCTTCTCGCTATCAAATTGGCGCTGTGCTCTATCATGGTCAGCCCAACCAAACGCCCGAATTCCTCGCTTTGCAAAACGCGCTAGTTTATAGCGATTGGGTAGAGGCGCGTCAGGGGTACACGGTTCGCATGGATGATGGCCTGCTGATTGAAGTGCTCTATCCCGTACAACCGCCTTTAATCACTGATAGCCTCAATGACAATGCCTTGGTCTTGCGCTTGCAATATGGCACAGTCTCCTTTTTGTTAACCTCTGATTTGAGCGCTGACGGCCAATTAGCCTTACTTGATAGTTCCGCATGGCCTACAGCCACAGTTCTACAACTCCCTGCCCATGCAACGAGAGGCTCGCTTGCGCCGGAGTTCCTCGCGGCTGTTCAGCCCAGTGCATACGCTGTCCAGATTGACCCCGCGAACCGCCGTGGCGACCCTGATGGCGATGTGCTCAATTTACTCGATGACGCTATTCCGCTCTATCGCACTGATGAACGAGGTGTTTTGCACTTTTGGACGGATGGCGCAGAGTTGTGGTTTCTCCCAGAAGCGAAGTAAACAGGATTAGTTATTCCATCCAAGACCGCTCCACGTCATCGCTTCATCTGGCTGTTATAATGGGTGTCGTATCCGGAGTAAGTGGGCGGAGCGGGATTTGTGTTGATTGAATGTGTGCCCAATTTTTCTGAAGGCCGCCGTTCAGAAGTTATCCAAAAAATTATATCCGCTATTGATTCTGTCGCTGGTGTGCGGGTTTTGCACCAGACAAGTGACCCCGACCATAATCGCACAGTTGTCACTTTTGCGGGGGATATAGCTGCGGTAGAAGAAGCGGCTTTTCGTGGCATAGAGGAAGCGGCGCGCCTCATTGATATGCGCCAGCATCAGGGCGTTCACCCCCGTATTGGCGCTGCCGATGTTGTCCCCTTTGTCCCACTCGAAGGGGCGACAATGGATGATTGTATTCAACTTGCGCATCGTGTTGGACGCCGTGTTGGGGATGAACTCAACATCCCAGTTTATATGTATGCCGACGCCGCGACGAACCCTGCTCGCCATGATTTAGCGACTATACGGCGCGGACAATACGAAGACCTCCTTACCGCTATTCAAACAGACCCCGCCCGCAAGCCAGATTATGGCCCAGCCGAACTCGGTGCGGCGGGCGCAACAGCTATCGGGGCGCGGGGGCCGTTAATCGCCTTTAACGTCTACCTCTCTACCCAAGATGTTCAGATTGCCCGCGCTATTGCCCGCGCCATTCGCCACTCTTCCGGTGGGCTACGCTATGTTAAAGCGATGGGTGTGCCCGTTCGTGGTCGTGCGCAGGTATCGATGAACCTCACTGATTTCACGCGCACGCCTATTTACCGCGTTATCGAAATGATTAGGCGCGAGGCCGCCCGCTATGGGGTGACAATTGTTTCTAGCGAGGTGATTGGCCTCATTCCCCAAGCGGCGCTTTTTGATGCCGCCCAGTGGTATTTGCAAATTGAAGGTGATGTCGCCCAACAGGTTCTAGAAGCGGCATTAGCCAGTTTCGCGCAAAATAAAGTGGAGAAAAGCGCCCCATGAGCGAAGATATTTTCACGCTAACCGACCGCCCTAATCCCGATGTCTTGTATCACCGCGATGACCCTAATGACCCGCGATTGGGCGAAATCGTCCGCACGTCTCCGCAAGACTATCAGGACGCATCTGTAGTCATTTTAGGGTGTCCACAGGATGAAGGCGTCCGCCGCAATAAAGGGCGGGGAGGCGCTGCCGCCGCGCCGGATTATATTCGCCAATATCTCTATCGTTTGGCGCTCGGTGGTTTACGCC
>WGEI01000085.1 GCA_015492875.1 Anaerolineae bacterium
GTTTGAAGGGCACGCAGACGCGCTGGCAGAGGGCTTTAAGCGCGCACAGATTGCCATTGTCGATGAGGGGATGCTGCCCTTTTTGCCGCAAGGCTGGGCGCAGGTCGCCCGTAAGTGTGGGGTGAAGCGGCTCATCGTTTGGGGGCGGCAGGACGGCAAACCCCGCTTATATAAGGGGGGGCGTGATGAATGAGCGGCTCAGTCAAGCGAAAACCCGCCGTCAGGCGATTCAATGGGCGCAAAGCCTGCTCTTTGCAAACCCGCCCGCAGTGGTGGTCGATTTTGAGACGACGGGCGTTGATGGACAAGCGGAGATTGTGCAGGCGGCGGTCATCAACACCAAAGGCGCGGTCGTGCTCAATACGCTGGTGAAGCCCTCGCAACCCATCCCGACGGAAGCGGCGCGAGTGCATGGCATCAGCGATGAAACCGTAGCTGACGCACCGACGTTTGTACAGGCCTATGTGCCGCTTTCGCAGGCGTTGGCGGGCACGATAGCCGTCGCCTATAACGCCGACTTTGACCGCCGTATCTTGCAGCAAACCTGTGCGCGCTATGGCCTGCCGCTCATCAAGCCGCGCCGTTGGGAGTGCGCCATGCTCAATTATGCCGCCTATCAGGGCGAGCTTTCGCACCGTGGGGGCTTCCGCTGGCACAAGCTGACAGAGGCGGCATTTCAACAGGGCATCCCGATTGAAAACGCCCATGACGCGCTGGGCGATATTCGCATGACGCTGGCGCTAATTCAGAAAATGGCGCGTGGCGAGGCCGACGCGTGGTAGGGCTGGTGAGGTTGGTGAAACACAAGTAAAACTAGGACTGCTTCTTTGTTTTGTGGTTAAATAATGGAAGGCTATCGATAGAAAATTCTCTGCTGACCTTACCATGAGATAATGTTATGGGGGTGCTATCTATGCGTTGAATGGGGTCAGGGATGGTGAAGTAAGGTGCTAATTCTGGCCAATCTTTATCCCTAACGGTTACAATTTCATCTCGAAAAATACTCACCCAAACACGACCAATCCGAGAGTTAGGTTCTTCTTGAGCCAGTTTATTTTTTGAAGAGGTAATGTAAACAGGGTCAAGTTCAAACCCAATATAATGCCGCCCCAAACGCTTCGCGGCTATGGCAGTAGTCCCTGTACCAGAGAATGGGTCTAGTACAATATCCCCTTCATCAGTGGACATGAGAATAATTCTCTCAAGCAGATGAATAGGCAACTGGCACGGATGCTCATCCCGATATTTATTATGTTTTACCCGATGAATATCCATCCATACATCAGAGACTAAGGGGCCAAAAGGATGCAATTTGCCTTTTTTGCCTCCATAATCTTTATGTAAATAACCGCACTTTCGGCAACGCTTATGTGGATACCGAATTTCATAAAATTTATTTTTCCGGCGGTTTTTAGCGTAATACAAAATGCCATAATGCGCCGGCTGCAATGACTTTCCCATAGGGGAGGTTGGCGCATCCCAAGCTATCCAATGCTTAAAATCAGCAATCTCATTCAAAAAGGCGGAGAAGTAAAGAAGCCACTTAGGGATGTTATGGACGAATAAGCTCCCGGTTGGCTTAACAACGCGCGCCATTTCAGCCAACCACTGGCGTGACCAATCGAGGTACTCTTGAAACTCAAGGTCATCACTCAAACGGTTATATTTCTTTTTGAGATTGAAGGGAGGGTCGGCAAACGCAACATCAACACTATCATCTGGCAAAGCGCGTAACAACGCCAAGCAATCACCTTGTATAATCTGGTCAATATATTGATCAATCATCTATGCAATACCCTTTTTAATAGCTCTTCAAAACGCGCTATTTCAGTTGGGGCGAAGGTAAAAACATCATCATAAGCATCAACCATCCTGCGCAAATCTTGCTTACGCACATACCAACCGATACCATCCACAAAACCGATAAACCATGCTTTAGGATAATGCTTTCGGATAAGTTGACTCAACTGTATTTCAGTTTTTGACTTATCCCCTTGCCCAGATGATGTCGTAACAAGAAAAGAACACTCAATAAGCACTTTCGGCGCATCTTGATTAGGGATGATGAAATCTATCGTGCGCTTGGTATTAAATGCTTCTTCAACCAAAAGGGGTAAATCTCCCGTCGTATACTCAATGCCCAATTTATCAAATTGGGTTATTAGCAGGCTTTCTGCATTGCGTTGCGTTTTGCCACTGTAAGAGCCTTTTTCTCGATAGCGCACTAAGGTATCTAACAGTGCAACAAAGTCAAAGCGGAGTTTAGCAAGACTTAACTTTTTCAGTTCAAAAAGCGGCAAAGTTTGGATAAGGATGGGTAATTGTGCTCCTCGAAAAAACAAACGGGCAATTCCGCGTCTAAAATGCTCATTCTCTCGGAGA
>WGEI01000086.1 GCA_015492875.1 Anaerolineae bacterium
CAACAAACTAACACCATGTTCTTCTGCAGCTATAATATCTGCGCTCGCAACATGCTCTGCAACAACAATCGCTCGTATGCCCGCTTCAGCCAATGCTTGAATGACAGCAGCAAGTTGCAGGCGATTATCATAACTTCTCAACAGCTCCATGGAGATAAGCGCCAGCTCACCGCCATAAATATCAGGAAATGCGGGCGGTTGTGCCCGAATCATCACTGCCCAGTTGATTTCTGTTTCAGCAGAGCCGGTGACAAGCTCTGTATCAATGGGTAGCGCAAATTGCATTAATTCACTTAGCGTTGCGGTATTGGTATCTGCCATAGACCTTTTCCCTCATACTATCGTCATTTTAACCAGTCAATCACCTGTGAATTATGCCCATTTTCACCAACTCCTACCTTGATAATATCAGTTATTTAGCACAATCTCACAATAAAAAACGAGGCTCAGTGAGCGTTTTTCACCGAGCCTCGCAAAATGTTGTTAGTTTATGACAAATTTAGCCATCAACCCGTTTCACACTTAACGTCAAGGTTTCGCCGTTGATTTTGAAGTCTTGGGTATGGCCACCGTTATTAGTGTCACCAGCTTCAAAGAGCAAAGCTAGCGTTTCTGTGGTGATATAGTCAGCATGGGCTTGCATAGCTTCCGTGAGGCGCTCGCTGGCGCTATACACGATTTCAATTTTATCAGCAATGTTGAAGCCAGCATCCCGCCGCATATTCTGGATACGGCGAACCACTTCACGGGCTAAGCCTTCTTTCAGCAAATCATCAGTCAAGGTTATATCCAGTACCGCCCAATACTCCCCTTCATTGACGACACAGAACCCCTCTGCCATCTCTACTGAAGCATTGACTTCAACCTCTTCTGGGGTCACGGTGAACGTATCACCATCCACGATAACATCTGCCTCTTGACCTGCTAGCAAAGCTTCCGCAATAGGGCGAATGACCTCTTGCGCCCCTTCACGCAGTACCTTCTGCACGCGGGGGAAAGCGCCACCGAGTTTCTTGCCTAGCTTGGCAGGGATTGGGTTTAGCGAATAGACGGTATTCATCAAACCGCTGGCTTGTTCCCTGTCAATTGTATCTAGCGCTTTCACATTCAGCTCACTCTGGATGAGGTCTGCAAACCGTTCGAGTATAGCGCTATCCACACTGTCTGGTAGCGCGAAGCTAGCTTTGGCTAAGGGTTGGCGAACGCGAATTTTTGCCTCGTTGCGAGCCGCTAAACTGAGGCGGACGAGTTTCTGCACGGTTTCCATTTCCGCCAAAAGCGTTTCATCAATGAGTGCTTCTTCATAGGCTGGCCACGTGCTTAGGTGGACGCTCTCCGGCTCGCCTGCAGAAACTTCAACCACCAAATTACGATACATGGCTTCACTCAGGAAGGGCATCGTTGGGGCGAGTAGCTTAGCGATGGTCACTAAGCATTCATAGAGTGTGGCGTATGCCCCTTGCTTTTCGGTATCGCTCTCCGCTTTCCAGAAGCGACGACGACTTAACCGCACATACCAGTTGCTGAGTTGTTCTACAAATTCCTCGATGGGGCGGGTGGCATTCGTCGCATCGTAGTTTTCATAGGCGTCGGTGACACGCTTCACCAACTGGTGTAATTCAGCAAGCACCCAGCGGTCTAGTAAATCGCGCGCTTCTACAGGAGGCGCTTCACTATCTGGCGTCCACCCGTCTAAATTAGCATAAGTGACGAAGAAACTATATGTGTTCCATAGTGTTGACCAGAATTTCTTCACCACTTCGCCCACAAGGTTGACTGAAAAGCGGCGAGACTCTCCCGGAGGGCTGGCTGTATATAAATACCAGCGGAAAGCATCCGCACCATGTTCATCCAGCACCGACCACGGGTCAACAATGTTGCCCTTACTCTTGCTCATCTTTTGGCCATTTTCGTCAAGAATATGGCCCAGGCAGATGACGTTTTTATAAGCGACCTTCTCAAATAGCATAGTTGAGATAGCGTGCAAGCTATAGAACCAACCACGTGTTTGATCAACCGCTTCACAAATATAATCAGCAGGATGTTGCCGCTCAAACATTTTGTCTTTATCTTGTGCCGGGTAGCCCCACTGGGCGACGGGCATAGCGCCACTGTCGAACCAAACATCAATGACCTCTGGCACACGCCGCATTGTGCCGCCCGTACCTTTCGGGTTAGGGAAGGTGATTTCATCGACATATGGGCGATGTAAATCTAAATCAGAGAGGTCACGACCTGTGAGCTGGCTGAGTTCTTCAACACTGCCAACGCAAATCATATCGCCCGTTTCATCGTCTACCCACACAGGTAGCGGCGTGCCCCAAAAACGCTCACGCCCCAGTGCCCAGTCTTTTAGCTCTTCCAACCAATTGCCGAAGCGCCCATCGCGGATGTGGTTAGGTGTCCAGTTGATGGTTTTGTTTAGGGCAACCATCTGGTCTTTATACTCTGTGGCGCGGATGAACCACGTTTCGCGGGCATAGTACATGAGTGGCGTATCATCACGCCAGTTGTGCGGGTAATTGTGTGTGTAGGTTTCTACCCGATAGAGCAGTCCCCGGTCGCGCAGGTCTTTGATAATCTCTGGGTCTGCATCTTTGAACCACAGGCCACGGAATTTAGTGACTTGGTCGATGAATTTCCCGTCTTCACCAACGGTGACAAGCATCGGCAAGCCGTGTTTGTCGGCTGTGTCTTTATCGTCCTGCCCAAATGCCGGCGCCATATGTACAATGCCTGTACCATCTTCAATACTGACGAAATCGCCAGCGACAACATAGCAATAGTCTTGCTCTACAGGCAGGAATGTGTACAGTGGGCTATAATGC
>WGEI01000087.1 GCA_015492875.1 Anaerolineae bacterium
CTATTTGTTCATACCATCCTGCCCATACGTTCAAGGCAACAATCAGCACAATTGGCGCTAGGGCGGCTGATAGATAAAGCGCCCATGTGGCCATGAGCGCATCACTACCGAGTACAAAATAAACACTACCAGCAGAAACAAGCAGTAAGCCAGCCCCATGCGCCCAAGCGATAGCTTCCACCAACATAGGGCGCGCCAACAAAGCCAGAGCAGTAATTAGACCAACGATTAAAGCAGGTTGGGCAGCAGCTAAATAGGCAAAGATCGCAACGTAAGCGATATCGCCAATGAGTAGGGTATAGGGTAAGGCAGAGCGCAAACTGTGGGTATAAAGCATAGTCGTGTAAACAATGTTAGCAATGAGACCAACCAGCAACAAAACACCAATATCTGATAACCACGCATCTGGCTCGAAACTACGCCCTAGAGCAAGGAAAAGCGCGGCTATAGACACGATAAGCAACGCCCACCGCAGCCAGAATAGGTTCTTCTGTGGAGAACTTACAGAACGCGCTGTATTGTTTCCCATGTATCCATCCTACTCAATTTATAGCGCTTACCATCTTTACCCTACCATAAGTTCTATATCGTGAAACAAAGAAACGTTGATAAAGTGTAAAATTGTTGTGAAAAACTCAACACCTTTGCTCAAATAGCCCCATTGGTGCGGTACTTCTCAATGTCAGATGCGGTTAATTGTAGCACTTCCTGTAAAATTTGTTCGGTGTGTTCGCCAAGCGCGGGCGGAGGATAGCGAATTTCAGCAGGTGTACGAGATAGATGAACGGGCATTCCCAACAAAGAAACAAGTGCGCCATTTTTGAGGTGGGTTTGTTGAATTAAGCCGCGCGCTTGAGCATGTGGGTCTTGCAAAGCCTCTGCAACGGTGTTAATCGGCCCGCAGGGGATACCCGCTTGAACAAGGCGTTCTATCCAATAGCCAACAGGATGGCGCTTAAATTCGGCTTGTAGCAAGGGAATGAGAATCTCCCGATTTTGCACGCGGGCGGGGTTCGTAGCAAAGCGCACATCATGAAAGAGGTCTGGGCGTTTCAATAGTGTACATAGAGCTGCATATTGGCCATCATTGCCAACAGCCACCACAAACTGGCCGTCTGAAGCATCAAAAACTTGATATGGCACAATGTTGGGGTGTTGGTTGCCTAAACGGGGCGGAGTTTGTCCAGAAATCAGATAGTTACTGGCGACATTGACCAGCGCAGCAAGCTGTGTGTCTAATAAGCTCACGTCGATATATTGCCCTTGCCCTGTCGTTTCGCTATGCCTCAAAGCCGCTTGAATAGCATTAGCGGCATAAAGGCCAGCGATGACATCAGAAATAGCAACGCCCACTTTATATGGTTCGCCGTCTGCTGGGCCAGTGATGGACATGAGGCCGCTCATTGCCTGTACGACATAATCATAGCCGGGGCGCTGGCTATAAGGGCCGGTTTGACCGAAACCGGTGATGCTACAGTACACTAAGCGCGGGTTCATGGGTTGCAAGTTTACATAATCGAGGCCAAAATGCGCCATCTGGCCAATTTTGAAATTTTCGATGACAACATGGCTATGGCGCGCTAGTTCGCGGGCGAGGGCGCGGCCATCTTCTGTTTTGAGGTTAAGGGTTAAGCTGCGTTTATTACGATTGACGCTGAGAAAATAGGCGCTTTGAGCATCCGTACCATCTCCTGCCCATGGCGGCCCCCATTGACGGGTATCGTCACCGCGTTTAGGATGTTCTATCTTGATAACATCTGCACCTAAATCCGCCAATAACATAGTACATAGTGGGCCGGCAAGCACACGGGTAAAATCGAGAATGCGAACGCCTTCAAGGGGTAGTGTTGTCATGTGATTAAACTTTCATGTTCCTTGCAACTATATTGGCATTGTAAGCGAGATGGAGGAAATTTGTGTATATGCAAAAAGCCCTCTTTTTGCAGAGGGCTTTAGATGGGCGCAGAGAGACTTGAACTCCCGACCTCACGGATGTGAACCGTGCGCTCTAGCCAGCTGAGCTATGCGCCCGTGATGTTGAGCAGTATACCATGTATCCATCGCTGAAACAAGGTTTATTGAGGGAAAATTTGAATAAATCAAATGCATTTTTCAACCTATTATGGGCGATTGTGGTGGTTATATTAGGCGGCTGCCAAATGAGTAATGCCGCCCTTCCAATACCATTAGCAACTACCCCAACGGCGGCACACATATCGGGATGGATACCCATCACTGATGGTCTATCATGGCGCACGCTAACCCCAGAAAGCAACATATTGCAACAAGTCATCGCCTTAAAAATTGACCCCGCGCATTATCGCTTTCGGGCGCATTACCAAGCAGGGCAACCATTAGGCATGTATGAGTGGCAAGCGCAATACCCGCAAGCGGTAGCGTTCATCAACGCCAACTTTTTTACACCGGAAAATACCATTACAGGCTTGCTTGTGGCTGATGGTGTGGCATATGGAACGGCCTATCAGGGATTTGGGGGATGGTTCAGCGTGATTAACGGGACGCCCCGCGTGCGTTCTACTGCGCTTGAACCTTACCAAGGTGAACTAATGGAACAAGCAATTCAAGCATTTCCCATGTTAATCGCTAACGGCGCAATAGTTTATAATGCCAATCAAACAGACCGCACTACACGACGAACAGCTATCGCACAGGATAAGAACGGACACATTATTCTGTTGGCGACACCCCTAACAGGCATTCGACTAGAGAGTTTAAGCCGATTGCTGGTACAAGAAGACCTTCAAATCGTCAACGCTTTTAACCTAGATGGCGGCGGCTCTACCATGATGTATATACGACCGAATGATTTTCGTTTAACTTCTTTTGACCCAGTTCCCGCAATTCTGGCAATTTACCCACAATAGATGGTTTTTCATTCCCCGACTTACTTGGGTATACTCATGAGACATTAGCGTGTATTGGTGATTAAAGGCAAAGGTATGAGTAAACCAAAACAATATTTCCGCCCATCAACGCTTGAAGAAGCACTTGAGTTAGCCATAAAACCGGGATATATCGCCATAGCACGGGGCGCACCGTTTTTAGGCGAGGTGCTATTGCCCTATGATGCAGTGGTCGATTTACAGGACATTGCTGAGCTTTCAACAAAAATACATGATGAAGAGAATATCTATTTAGGCGGCAATCTATCATTGCAAAGCGTCATCACTTGGGAACATACCCCAGAATTGCTCAAGGCCTCAATAACGCGGAGCATCCCGCTGAACCTGCGAAACGGCACAAGCGTTGGGGAGAGTTTAACGGGGCGCTATATTATGACGGAGTGGATAGCCATGCTAACCGCAATGGGGGCAATGATAGAGCATGCGGGAAGTTTAGGCGATGAGACACAACTCAACTTTTGGGAGCAATCCGTTCCAGAGTTCGTCAACTATCTCCACGCCCATGGCCACCACTATCAGGGTGTAGTCAAGGGCGTGCGCATTCCTGCGCCAACTTCCAGCAGCCACTTTGGGGCAGCGCATATCGCCCGCACGCCCGGCGATGTTGCCATTATCAACGCGGCAGTACGGGTACAAATAGAGGGCAATCTAGTGGCACATGCTACTGCAGCGCTTTGTGGGGCATCGCAAGAGGTTGTGCTACCGCTAGAGTTATCCCCGTTAATCGGCGCACCTTTAACCAAAGAGGCGATAGCAGCAGCAAGTAATTTCGCAGAAGAAAACAGCCAACCAATCAGTGACTATAAGGGCAGCGCAACCTATCGCCGTGCGATGGCGGGCGTTTTGGTGCGGCGCGCCCTAAACATGTGTGTTGAAAAAATCAACCAGACTTAAATGAGGGAATATTCAATTATGGAAATTGATGTAACGATTAATGGCGAAGAGAAAACATGGCGAGTAGAGCCGCACGAGCGGTTATTGCGCGTTTTGCGGCGCGAGGGATATTTCAGCGTTAAGTTTGGCGATGAGCAAGGCATCAGCGGGGCGAGCGCTATTTTATTAGATGGCGAGGTGGTCAATGCGCAAACTATCCTAGCAGTGCAGGCGCATAACCATAGCATCATCACACTTGAGGGGATTGGTACATCGCGCAACTTGCACCCGCTTCAGCGAGCTTTTATCGAAACTGGCGCAATCCAATCTGGCTATAACACCCCTGCCCAAATTCTCGCAGCCTATGCCCTGCTCCAACAAAACCCCAATCCCACAGAGGCCGAAGTGCGGGAAGCATTAGCGGGGGTACTTGATAGAGAAACGGGCTATGTGAAACCCGTTCAGGCAGTTTTACGCGCGGCAGCGATGTTACGCGGCGAAGATGTTCCCCCATATGAGCCGCTCCAACGCGCAATCCCCGCCCCGCCAGAGCTGTTTGGCAGCCCATGGCCTCTTGACACGCCCGATGAGGGCGACGTGCCATCTGGCCATGTGACCACGCGCACCATTCCCGCAGTGGTGGTAGCGCCGCCAGAGTTGGAGAAACGTCGTACCATTGGTAAGCCAGAGCCTAAAGTTGACGCGGTGAAACTGGCAGCGGGCAAGGCGGTTTATGCTGATGATTTTGAAATGCGGGGCATGTTGCACGCCGCAATGCTCACCAGCCCCTATGCTCATGCTCGCATCAAGCACATTGATACTAGCAAAGCAAAAGCCTTGCCGGGGGTGCAGGCAGTTTTGACCTATAAGGATGTGCCGCGTGTGATGTATGCCAGTGGTGGGCAAAGCTACCCGAACCCGCACCCGTATGACCAAGTATCGCTGGATAATAAAGTGCGGCATGTTGGCGACAGAGTGGCCATTGTAGCAGCCGAAACGCCGGAGATTGCGCATGAGGCGCTGAAGCTCATTGAAGTCGAATATGAGATATTGCCAGCGGTCTTCGATCCAGTAGAAGCCATGCAAGATGGTGCACCGATTATCCACGATGAGCCAGAAGCTATTGGCATTCACGATGCAGAGCATAATATCGTACATCACATTGATGCCTCGGCGGGTGATGCAGAGGCACAATGGGCAAAAGCGGACTATGTATTTGAGCATGAGTTCCGCACACATCAAGTACAGCAAGCCAGCATTGAACCCCATATTTGCTTGACATGGTGGGACGAGGATGACCGTTTAGTTATCCGTACCAGCACGCAAGTCCCCTTCCATGTGCGGCGGATGGTCGCCCCATTGATTAACTTGCCCGTCAAACGCATTCGCGTTGTGAAGCCACGTATTGGCGGCGGGTTCGGTGGTAAACAAGAAATGCTGATAGAAGACCTCTGCGCTCACTTAACCATTGCAACAGGGCGTCCAGTGCGGTTTGAATATACCCGTGAACAAGAATTCACCAGCGCCCGTAGCCGCCACCCGCAAGTTCAACGCTTCAAAACGGGCGTTACTAAAGATGGCGAAATCGTGGCGAGTGAATTTCATTTAATTGGGAACACGGGCGCGTATGGCACACATGGTTTGACTGTTCAGATGGTGGCGGGTTTCCGCGCGTTGACAACCTATAACGCACCATATAGCCGTTTTGTTTGCGATGTTGTCTATACCAATATCCCGACACCGGGCGCGTATCGGGGCTATGGTGCGCCACAAGCGCTCTTTGGCCTAGAAACGCATATCGAGATGATAGCGCATGAAATGGGGATGGATGTTGTCGAATTCAAGCGGAAAAACTGGATAAAAGTAGGTGAGCCGCTGGTGATGGCCGTCGCGCTGGGGGAAGGCAAAGAAGGCGTGCCACAAGTCGTCACCACAAGCGCTTTAGAAGAGTGTGTCAATATCGGGATGCGGGCAGTGCGTTGGGATGAAAAACGCGGCAAGAAGCGCCATGTGCACGGCAAACCTCATCTGCGTAAAGGCATTGGCATGGCCGTTTGCATGCACGGTAGCGGTATCGCGGGTTTAGATATGGGCGCGGCTAGTATTAAGCTGAACGATGATGGCTCATTCAATTTGCATGTCGGCGCAACCGACTTAGGCACAGGCGCGGATACCGTGCTCGCCCAAATTGCAGCAGAGACCTTAGGCGTACCCGTCAACGATATAATCGTTTATGCCGCCGATACTGACCACACACCTTTTGATACAGGCGCGTATGCTTCTAGTACGACCTATATCAGCGGGGGCGCGGTACTAAAGGCAGCAGAAAAAGTGCGGGCGATGATTTTAGACCATGCTGCCCAGCATTTATTTGAGTGTTCGCCAGATGAATTGGAGATTGACGAAGGCCATGTTATTCATCGAGATGGGCGGCGCTTCTCGCTTGAGCAAGTTGCTTTACACAGTTTGCACCAGTTCGACCAGAAACAAATTATGGCCTCAGCCAGCCATATGAGCATGGAAAGCC
Source organism: Anaerolineae bacterium (assembly GCA_015492875.1). Classification (GTDB taxonomy): domain Bacteria; phylum Chloroflexota; class Anaerolineae; order Aggregatilineales; family Phototrophicaceae; genus S146-30. The sequence continues at coordinate 6,325 of WGEI01000087.1, forward strand.
CGCCGCCGTTTGCCGCTCAATTTGCAGAAGTGATTGTAGATACGGAAACGGGACAAGTGACAGTAGAGCGCCTGTTAATGACCGTAGATTGCGGGATAGCGCTCAACCCGATAACTGCTGCAGGGCAGGTAGAAGGCGGCATGACGCAAGCGTTAGGTTATGCGCATTGCGAAGAAATGGCCTATGATGCGGAAGGGCGACCACTTGCCAAAGACTTCGGCGAATATCATATTTATCGCGCGGATGAAATGCCGAAGTTAGAGGTGATTTTCGTCGAAACCTATGAGCCTAGTGGCCCTTATGGGGCAAAAGCGGTCGCCGAAATACCAAAAGACGGTGTCGCGCCTGCACTGGCTTCGGCCATTTACGATGCAACTGGGGTGATGATACCCGAAATCCCCTATACACCAGAACGTGTTTGGCGCGCGTTACAAGGCGATTAACCCGGTGTGGGGGCGCAAGAAACCTACAATGCGCCCCCTATTTTGCTCAATCTCAATGATGGCCATTTTGTAATGCAACAGTTTCTAAGGCTAAGTCATGGAGGCAGGTGACGGCCTTCTCCAAATCTGCCTCATCAATGACAAATGAGATGCTACATTCTGATGACCCCTGAGCAATAGATAGCACATTGATGTTGTTATCGCCTAAAGTGGTGAAAACCCGTCCAGCTACACCGGGCGTGCCGCGCATACCAGAGCCAATCACCGTCACAATAACAACATCCCGCCAAATATCAATGCTCTCCACATCGCGGCGATCTAGTTCTTTCGATAGTTCCGCTTCTACGGCGGCCTTCACACTATCGGCAGCTTCATCAACGACGGTGAAACAAAAACTCTGCTCAGAGGAAGCCTGCGAAATCATCAGCACATTCGCGCCACTGCGGGCTGTCGCTAAAAAGGTACGGCCTGCAATGCCGGGAACGCCCAGCATCCCCCGCCCACTCACGGTCAACATGCTGACGTTGCGAATGCTGGTCACGGCTTTAATGACGGTTGCGCTAGGCACGCCATTAGCCCCAATCAACGTACCCTCTGCATCGGGGTTAAAGGTGTTACGTACCCGCAGGGGGATATTGCGGCTAACGATGGGCTGTACCGTTTTGGGGTGTAGCACTCTAGCGCCATAAAAAGCCAATTCTCCCACTTCCTGATAAGAGATATAGGGCAAAACACGGGCGCGGGAATCAATGCGTGGGTCGGTGGTCATAACACCATCCACATCCGTCCAGATAATCAGTTCATCACTATTGCTATAAGCGGCGAATATAGCAGCGCTATAGTCACTGCCGCCACGTCCTAGTGTTGTCATTACGCCATCATACGTTGCGCCTAAAAAGCCAGTAATCACGGGGATAGTGCCATCAGCTAGCACTGGCAAAAGTTGGTTTTGAATACGCTGCTCTGTTTCATCCCAATAGGGTTGGGCATTCTGGAAAGTATCGTCAGTGATGAGGAAATCGCCTGCATCGAATGCTTTTGCTTTCATGTCATGCGCGCGCAAGATAGCGGCGACAAGGCGGCTGCTCATCCGCTCTCCTAATGACACCACTGCATCCAAAATACGCGGCGTCGCTTCGTGCAAAATGTTGATGGCATCGCACAGCTCAATATGCTCTTGCAAGAGGCGGTCAATACGGTTGAGAATGCGTTCCCGCTCTGACCCCGGCAGGATAAGCTGGTTGATAGCATCTTCATGCTGTTCGCGTATGTCCTCATTAAGCGAGAGATAGCCCCACTTATCACCAGCAACGGCGCATTCTACTGATTTCAGCAACTTATCCGTCACCCCGCCCATAGCGGAAACAATCACGAGTAACCGTTGCTGCTTTGCGAGTTCACGCTGAAGGATGTAAATGACATTTTGTAGCGCCTCTGGACTGCCAACGGATGTACCACCAAACTTCATTGTCAATGTTTGCATCGCCATTCTCCCCATGATTATGATGCAGGCATTAAAAAAGCGTGTGGGGTTTCCACACGCTTTGGTCAACACTTTTGGCGTTTATCACCACTACAGCGCGAAGAAACCTCCCCGTTTATCCTTACGGGTGGTCATGCCCATATTCATAGTAGTGGTGGTCAACCAATTACAATTCATGATGATAAAACAACTTTCTTTGCTGCTTCTAGCAAAAAGATAGCCTTTTTTGGCGAGGATGTCAAGCAATTCTCGGAGAAAAATCGCTACAATAAAAATAAACTAAGGGGGGCAGACCATGACAGGGATTACATTAGAGAATGTCAGCAAATATTTCGGCGAACAATGTGTCATAGACCAAATGAACCTCCGCATCCCCGATGGTACGGTGCTGGTACTGGTGGGGCCATCTGGTTCTGGCAAGACTACATTGCTGAGGATTATGGCTGGCCTCCTCCAGCCAGATAGAGGAAAAGTTTATTATGGCCAAACCCCGCTAGAAGAAATAGAGCGTGTCCAACGCAACATTGGTATGGTCTTTCAGACCGATGCGCTTGTGCCCCATTGGAGCGCGGGCGAAAATGTCGGCTTTTGGTCTCGCTTACGGCGGAGGGAACACGAAGTGCCAGAGCGCGTTCGGCGTGTCTCCCAAATTACAGGGATAGGCATTGAACACCTGATGGAGCGCTTCCCCCGCCAGCTTTCCGGGGGCGAAAAGCAACGAGTCGCCATTGCTAGAGCGCTAGCACGGGATTTGAACATCCTGTTCTTCGATGAACCATTCGCCAATTTAGACCCCGCTATGCGTGGCCAAGCGCGTTTAGAACTCAAACGCTTGTTGAGTACATTCAAAGTAACGGCAGTTTATGTCACTCATGACCAAACGGAGGCGGTGATGCTAGCAAGCCGTATTGCTGTCATCGACAAGGGGCAAATCGTGCAGATGGGGAGCTTTCGAGATTTGTATGAACGGCCAATCAACCAATTTATCGCTAGTTTTATCGGTTTTCCGACGATGAACTTCTTCAAGGGTCAGATAGAAGACGGGCAGTGGTATGGTGAAACATTTGGCGGCCTGAGAATCCGTAAAGACCTAGACAATGGCACGATTGTCACCATGGGCATCCGACCGCAAGACATCTATTTAGAGCATGGTGGTGTGCCAGCCGTAGTGGATATGGTGACGCCCTATTATGCAGAGCACTTCCAACTACTCAGCGTCTGGCTTGGCTCAGAATGCTGGCAGATGATTGCGCCGCTCGATATGCGAATAAGCACTGGCGAGACGGTCTACTGTGGCATCAACAGCGAGAATGCGATGTACTTTGACACCCAAACGGGTATACGCATTGGTTAGCTCATCAATCAAACGATATTAAAGGCGCGAGGTTTTCTAAAGTTGCGGGGCCAATACCGCGCACATTATCTAAATCTTCCAAACTATAGAAAGGGCCATTCGCTCCACGATATTC
>WGEI01000088.1 GCA_015492875.1 Anaerolineae bacterium
GTAGATTACCTGTGCCATGCGCCAGTTCAAGAATAGGAGCATTTGCTGGTGGGGGCAAAAAGGAGATAGCTGCACGTTGCCAATGACGCCATAAGCCAAGCGATACTAACCAACTCACCATATCATAAGTGAAAGCTAGTTGGTTATAAAGCAAGTGAAAGCCGAATTGTATTAAACGCCACCAAAGCTTCATGAGCGCGATAAGGCCTCAATAATGACTGCGGGCATATCGGTCATGATGCTGTGTACCCCCAATGCGTTCAAAACACGGGCGCGCTCTGGGTCATTGACTGTCCAGACGTTCACAGGGAGATTTTTACGACGCGCTTTTTGCATATATTGCTCATCGACCTGCTGTTCATATGGATGATCTGCTTGATAGGTAAAACCGAACATCAGCCAAGAAATATAAAACGGCATATTGGGGGCATGCAAATAGCCAATATCAACAGCGGGCATGTGTTTACGAAATCGTCGGAGCGCCATAGGGTTGAAGGAGGAGACAATGACATGCTTTTGCATGGCGTGGCGGCGAATGACTTCTGCGACTTTAGCTTCAATTCCTGTTGCCCGTAGTGACCTTGATTTAATCTCTACATTGATAATAAGGCGTTGCCCTAAAGTTTCGAACACCTCGTCTAATGTTGGAATTTGTGTATTGGCAAACTGAGCGCCAAACCAAGAACCGCAGTCTAGTTCACGAAGTTGCACCAGTGTCATATCTCGCACCAAGCCATGACCATTCGTGGTGGCATCCACGCTTTCATCATGAATGACAACGAGATGGCCATCTCGTGTTAATTGCACATCTAGTTCTACACCTTCAGCGCCCTGAGCAAGGGCTAACTCAAAGGCGGGAAGGGTATTCATGGGGGCATCATGGCTGGCACCACGATGACCAAAAACAAGCGCGCGTTTTGGCGTCGTACTCATATTTATCAACCTCTGAAAATTAAAACCCATCGTGGGACGATGGGCGATTTGCTGCGTCTGTTTACTTCAATGCAATTTGCACTTCATCACCAACGACGCGCACCTGATACCATGGCACATCCTGAAGTGCAGGCGGTGCTTTTACACTGCCGTCTCGAATATCAAAGCGAGCACCGTGGCGCGGGCATTCTATTTCGTAACCATCCAACTCACCTTCGGCTACCGGTCCATCATCATGGGGACAGAGGTCTTCAATAGCATAATACTTGTCGTTAATATTGAAAACAGCAATCCAACGGTCGCTAATGCCGAAAACCTCGCGTTGGCCATCCGGCAATTCTACAGTCTTGCAAACGGTTACCCATTCTGTCATGGTCTATTCGTCTTCCTCGTCTTCGCGTATTTCCCAGAAGCCCTGACCATATGCGCCAACGTTCAGAACTTTTAACGATAAAAGAGCACATTTCACTCGGTTAGCAGAAAGCGGGATACCGAGCATATCAAAAATATCTTGCTTGGTGATAGACTTCGCCTCTTCGAGCGTTTTGCCGATAAGTTCTTCGCCCAGCATCGAGGCGGAGGCTTGGCTGATGGCACAGCCATCCCCTTCCCAACCAACTTCCTGAATAACGCCATTTTCATCAATATGCAATGTTAGGCGAAGTTGGTCACCGCAGAGAGGATTATGCTCTTGGTGGTCAAAATCGGGGTTGGGCAAAAGCCCCCAATTACGCCGATTTTTGGCATGGTCAAGGATAATCTCACGATACATATCGTACATGGTCACAGCCCTCTCAAAGTGCAAAGGCTTTTTTAGCTTTGTACAACGCTTCGATTAAAGCGTCAACCTCTTGTAGGGTATTGTAGAGGTAAAAACTAGCGCGAGCAGTTGCCGCAACGCAAAGTTTATCGTGCAATGGCATGGCGCAATGGTGACCAGCGCGGACGGCAACGCCTTCTGCATCGAGAATTTGGGCGATGTCATGGGCATGGATGCCTTCCATAGTGAAAGAGGCAACTGCGCCACGGTTAGCCACGTCTTGAGGGCCATAGACAGTAATACCGGGCACTTCGCTAAGCCGGTCTAGTGCATAAGCCGTGATAATGCGCTCGTGCTCATGGACTTTTTCCATGCCAATTGATGAGAGATAATCTACTGCAGCGCCAAGACCAATAGCAGGCGCAATACTCGGCGTGCCTGCCTCAAATTTATAGGGCAAGTCGTTCCATGTACTGCCTTCTAGTGTGACACGGGCTATCATATCGCCGCCACCGAGCCACGGGGGCATCGCTTCCAAAATATCGCGCTTGCCATAGAGGATGCCGATGCCGGTTGGGCCAATCATCTTATGGCCACTGAAAGCATAAAAATCCACATCCAACGCCTGCACATCGACAGGCATATGGGGGGTACTCTGAGCGCCATCGACTAAAATTAACGCTCCGACTTCATGAGCCATACGCGCCATATCGGCAATGGGGTTAATTGTCCCCAGTACATTAGACGCATGGACAACAGCGACAAGTTTCACCGGCTCATCACGCAAAAGGCGTGCGTATGCTTCAAAGTCTAATGTGCCATCGGGCAGTACGGGCACATAGCGGATAGTAAAGCCCTTTTCTTGGGCGAGGATTTGCCATGGCACGATATTAGAGTGATGTTCCATTTCGGTAGTGAGAAGCACATCCCCCACCCCAAGATTGGCACGTCCCCATGTGTAGGCGACAAGATTGATACTTTCCGTTGTGCCACGAGTAAAAATGACTTCTCGCTTGCTGGCGGCATTGATAAAGCGGCGAATTTTCTTACGTGCGCCTTCATAGGCGGCGGTGGCCTCTTCGCTGAGTTTGTGAATGCCACGATGCACATTGGCGTGGTGATAGCGGTAATAATCGGCGATAGCATCGATGACTTGATTGGGGCGCTGGCTGGAAGCGGCATTATCCAGAAAAACCAGCGGCACACCGTCGTGGTGTTCTTGGTGGAGTACCGGGAAGTCCGCACGAACAGCTTCTATATCGTAAGGAAAAGCGTGGTTTGACTCTGGCATTAGAATTACTCCCGGTAGATTGAACAAAGGGCGCGCCACAGAGATATGACCCGCCCTCATTGGATATCGAAAAGGGTGGCTTTAGCCGACGATTTTAGCTTCGATAGCGGCTTCTAAGCGTTCACGAACCCGCTCAAAGGGAACACGTTGTAGCAATTCATCGAAGAAGCCCGCTACGACCATAAGCTCAGCCTCTGGACGGGGGATACCACGACTCATGAGATAGAAAACGGGTTCTTCTTCAATTGAGCCAAAAGTGGCGGCATGTGAACAAGCGACATCATCGGCTTCAATTTCCAAGCCCGGAATAGCATCCATCCGCACTTCATCGCTGAGGAAAAGGTTGCGGCAGGCTTGAAAACCGTCAATCTTCTGCATTTTAGGTTGAACGCGAATCATACCCTGCCAAACTGTGCGGGCTTTATCGCGGGCAGCGCCTTTGAAGAGCAAATCTGAAACTGTGAGCGGTGCATTGTGATTTTGCTGGGTATCAAGGTCAAAATGCTGGTTGGTATCGGCAAAGAAGAACCCAGATACACGCCCATTCGCCCCTAAGCCATCAAGGTCAAGTTCGATGTAGGATTTCAGTAGGTGAGACCCCATTTCGCCAATAATCCAGTCCAATTGGGCATCACGCCCAACACTGGCGCGTTGATGGCTAAACTCAAAGGTTTGGCGATTCCAATCTTGCAGGGCGACATAACGCAAATTAGCGGCCTGCCCTACAAGCAATTCGGTCGCGCCAACATAGGCTGAGTGTGCTTGTCCTTCTGCAGAACGATAGTCAACGAGCATGGTGGCCTGCGCATTCTCTTCAAGGACAACCAGTACATGCCCCATGCTAGCGCCGTCTTCGGTGTTATACATGACAACATGAAGTGGCAACTCTGCGGCGACATTCTTCGGCACATAAACCAGTGCACCATGCGTCCACAAGGCAGCATGTAGGGCGGCGAATTTGCCATGTTCTGGAAGCACCGCTTTGGTCATGAAGTTCTCGCGGAGAATAGCTTCATGTTCATGCGCGGCAGTGGCTAAATCGGCAAAAACAACGCCAGCATCTAGTAATTGCTGTGAAACTTCATAATGTACTAGCTGGCCATTCACAAATACCATCAAGCCGCCCTGTTCGTCGCCAATGAGTGGCTCAAGGTGTTCAGCAGGGACGACATCTAATGATGCGGGGGCAGAAGTGATTAAACGGTCAGCTTCTTCCCAGCGAATATGTCGATAATCAGTACGGCGCCACTCCTCATCTTGTAAAGAGGGCATGGGCAGCGATTCATAAAGTTCCCACGCAGCGAGGCGGCATCTGCTCAACCAAGCTGGTTCATTGCGTTCTGCAATAAGCGCTTCAACATCGGCACGGGTATAACTCGGCGCGACAGGCGCGGCAGAACGGCGTCTTACTACTACCACAGGCTATTACCTCCATACGGGGTTTGCGGGCACACCATAACAATGCGCCCGATTGCGTTCATTTGAAGAAAATTAACCGATTGAACCTTCGAGCTGAATTTGCACCAAGCGATTCAATTCAAGGGCATATTCCATCGGCAATTCTTTAACCAGCGGTTCAAGGAAACCGTTAACAATCAGCGCATTTGCTTCCTGTTCGCTGAGGCCACGACTCATCAAATAGAAGAGTTGGTCTTCACCCACACGCGTCACAGAAGCCTCATGCCCCATTTCAACATTCCGCGCTTCAATTTCTATCGAGGGATAGGTATCAGAACGGCTATCCTCATCTAGCAATAGCGCATCGCAAACAACGTTGCTGCGGCAGTTATCTGCACCTTCGACGATTTTCAGCAAACCGCGATAAGAGCTGCGACCGCCATACATGCTAATCGATTTACTGATGATGCGGCTGGTGGTATTGGGCGCGAGATGGGTGATTTTCGCACCAGCGTCTTGATGCTGGCCTTCGCTAGCAAGGGCGATAGAGAGCACTTCGCCGTGTGCACCTGGCTCTTTGAGCACTACTGCAGGGTATTTCATGGTCACACGGCTGCCAAGATTGCCATCTACCCACTCCATTGTGGCATCACGATAGGCAACAGCGCGTTTAGTTACGAGGTTGTAGACGTTGTTCGACCAGTTTTGAATGGTTGTGTAGCGGCAGCGTCCACCTGCTTTTACGATAATTTCTACAACTGCACTGTGGAGACTATCTGAGCTATAGGTAGGGGCGGTACAGCCTTCGACGTAGTGCACGAAAGCGCCTTCGTCTACAATAATCAGCGTGCGTTCAAATTGCCCCATGTTCTGGGTATTAATGCGGAAATACGCCTGTAGTGGCATTTCAACATGCACGCCAGGCGGGACATAGATGAACGAACCGCCAGACCAAACTGCCGTATTCAAGGCAGCGAATTTATTATCGGAAGACGGGATTACCGAGCCAAAATATTCGCGCACAATATCAGGGTGCTCCCGCAGACCGGAATCCATATCAAGGAAAATCACACCCTGTGCTTCAAGTTCTTTGCGAATGTTATGGTAGACTGATTCACTATCGTATTGGGCGCTCACCCCTTGCAGAAAGCGCGCTTCGGCTTCGGGGATACCGAGACGGTCAAACGTGCGCTTAATTTCCTCAGGGACTTCATCCCAACTACGCCCTTTGCGGTCAGTGGCACGGACGTAGTAGTAAATATCGTCAAAATTAATGGTGCTTAAATCTGCCCCCCACGTTGGCATGGGCTTTTTGAGGAAGATGTCATAAGCCTTGAGGCGGAGGTCGGTCATCCAGCCGGGTTCGTTCTTCATCTCGCTAATTTGGCGAACAATGTCGGCATTTAGACCTTTTTGGCTTTTGAAGTCATATTC
>WGEI01000089.1 GCA_015492875.1 Anaerolineae bacterium
AGAACGCCCCTAAATTCGCTATCGCAACCTTGCTTGTCTCGCGTTATGATGCTGGGCGCATAAAGTATGGTGAGCATAGTGGATGGCTGTATGACCCATTCTGACCTAGCTGCATTACGTGGAGAACCGAGTTATGTCTGGCGTGCTGGACAAGAACGGCGTTTGCAAATGCTGGCGCGCTGGGCGCGTTTGGAGAATGCGCGCGTTCTAGAAGCTGGCGGGGGGATAGGGATGTACGCTTCCCAAATTCGCCGCCGTTTTACCCCACATGTTGAGTTGTTTGATATTGAACTAGCGCGTGTTCTAGAAGCCCGTGAGGAAATCCCCCATGCGCTTGTTGCTGCCGCAGAAGCGCTGCCATATCCCTCTGCCTATTTTGATACTGTATTATCTCACGAGGTCATAGAGCATGTTGCCGATGACCGTATCACCATGCAGGAGATGATACGGGTTTTGAAAACAGGCGGGCGGGCAGTTATCTTTTGCCCAAATCGCTGGTATCCCTTCGAAACGCATGGCCATTACTGGCGCGGTGAATACCACTTTGGCAACACGCCCTTGATTAACTATCTGCCCGATGTTTGGCGTAATCGCTTAGCGCCCCATGTGCGCGCTTATACCAAACGAGGGCTTCTGCGCTTACTACAAGGGCAGCCGGCGCGGGTGGTACATCACTCGCGGATTTACGGGGGATATGACAATATCATCGCCCGTCTGGGCAAGCCCGCCCGCCTCATTCGTGATTTGCTTTATAAATTCGAGCCAACGCCACTGAATACGTGGGGATTATCTCATCTGCTTGTTATTGAGAAGCTGTAATCAAAAAGGGGGGCATTTCGCCCCTCGTTGTTTTACTCTTCGCTATCGGGTTGCTCATCAATCCAAACTGGCAAATGACCTAATGCAATGATGTCATGCCATTTAGCGCGGTCACCTTCTGTGAAAACCGCCGCCTCGCCGACGACTTCAGCCCCCGCTTTTTGCATAATAAGCCGCATACCCTGCAAGGTGCTGCCGGTGGATATAACATCATCCAAAATAATCGTGCGCTTACCGCGGACTAATGACCTATCTTTTTCATCCAGAAATAGTGTCTGGGGGGCACCAGTTGTGATGCTCAATGTTTCCGAGCGCAGTGCATCGCCCATATATGGCTTATAGCTCTTGCGCAACACAACATAGGGCAGATTATTCATTTCGTAGCTTAGCGCATGGGCTAATGGGATGCTTTTGGCCTCTGCTGTGACCAAAACATCTGGCTTTAGTGGTGCAATGTGTTTGGCCAATTCCTTGCTGACTGCAGTAACAAATTCTGTATCGCCGAGAATATTCAAAATAGCGATACGCACACCAGGTTTGATTTCAAATAGGCGCAGGTTACGTTTTATCCCTGCCACAATGACGGGATAGGTTTCATAATCGGACATCATTTCACCCTCTGAACTTAGACCAGATAACGCTAACTTTGCGATTGTTGGGGATGGTCATGGAAGAGTAATTTTTCCCCACTGAGCCAAACCTCATCACCAACGCTTAGTGTATGTGGGGTGTGGATTGGTTGACCATTAATCCATGTGCCGTTTGTGCTTCCTAAGTCTTCTAATACCAGCTGTTCTCCTTCACGGCGGATATGGCAATGAAATCGTGATACCCCCCTTGCTTGTATAATTATCTCGTTGTGATGTGAGCGACCAATACGAATAAGGTCACCTTTTAAGTCAAAGGTCTGGCTGCGCCATGTCACTTGCGTTGGTGGTATGCCGGGGCGTCGTTCAATGTTGACTGCATTCATAGGCTGCGATGCGTTTTCTGTTTCGATGGTTGCTTGTATATCAGATGCTTGTTGTGCTTGTTCGCGCTCCCATTCCCGGTTGCGTATCATCACGGTTTCTTCATGACGGCTTGTCATTGTATAAAATGCTTGGGATTTTAGCAATTTACGCTGGTGTTCATCTTGAAAATGTCCGCTGCGGAATTTAGCGATTTGCGTCTCTAAGGCCTTTAGCTCATCTTTCAACACCTCATCTTCTTGCGCGGCATCGCGCAGCTCTTCTGCAATTGATTCTAAAAGCGCGGCTGCTTGCTCATAGTCTCCGGCGTCAGCGGCTTCTACTGCGGCTTGGCGCGCCTGTGCGGCTTTGAGTAAAAAGACGGATTGCCGCATTTGGCTATTCACCGTTGGGGGCAGGGCTTCATCAGGTTGTACATTAATCATCACTGGCAGTTCATGGACGCGGTGAATGCTACTATCGGGCAATAGCTCATCATACTCAAAACGCAATGTCGCAATTTGTTGCTCGCCCAGCTGCTGCATCGCGGGAATATCTAGCTCTAGTATCAGGGTTTTGACCTCGTCGCTGAAAATATCGCCCAACCGGTACGTTGCATGGTTACCGCTTTCCTCTGC
>WGEI01000090.1 GCA_015492875.1 Anaerolineae bacterium
GAATAATGCCTAAAGAATAAATGTCACTTCGCGCATCAATAATGCCTCCAGTCGCTTGCTCTGGTGACATATAAGCCGGTGTGCCAATCGTAACGCCTTCTTGGGTGAGGTTGCTCCCTGCCACCAAACGGGCAATGCCAAAATCGGTTAGCACCGCCCGCCCATTCTCATCAAATAAGATATTCGATGGTTTTACATCACGATGCACCATACCCCGCTCATGAGCATAAGATAGCGCCGCTGTAACATCCATCATGATTGACAAAATTTGCTCATGCGGTAACACATGCTCTTCTTCAACTGCTTGCGCTAATATATCGGCTAGTGTTGGGCCAGGAATATATGCCATGACCATGTAATACACAGGTTGGCCATCAATCTCGATACTATCGAAATCGTATATTTGAACAATGTTGGGGTGGTTAAGCGTAGCAACTAACTTTGCCTCTCGTTCAAAGCGCTCTTTGAATGTGTCGTTAGTTAGGTGCTCATGTAGAATTTTAATCGCTACCGGGCGCTCTAAATTGGTATCCCATGCCCTATATACCCGCGCCATTCCACCGCTACCAATAGCCTCTAAAATTTTGTATCGACCAACAGTCGTGTTAATCCAATGCTCTGTTGTTTGGCTCATACTCACTCCACAGGTGAAATAACCCCGCCTCTATTTTGCCTTTAAGTGCTAAAATTTGTGTTACATAACTCATCAATTTGTACCAATAAGGTCAGTTTAATCCTATGTTATATAAACGATTGTATGTTATTTTCTTCAATTTTGGGATTTTTCTCATCATGTCTATAGGTGTTTATGCACAGGATGCCACTGAATCGCCCGATTTGCCACAAATACCCGTCGTTGGCCCAGCACAAGTTGGCCTCTATGAACTAGCTGAATTTCAATTGCAATTAGACAATACCCTTTACACCAATCCATTTGATGTTGATGACATACGTGTTGAAGCGGTTTTCGAACGCCCTGATGGTGAGCAGGTCATTTTTCCAGGGTTCTGGATGCAGCTTTACGATGAAAATCTCGTTTTGCGCCGCGAAGCCAGCTGGTTCATTCGTATGACTCCGTACCAAACTGGCACATGGCAAGGCGCAATTGAAGTTTACGATGATGGCCAGCTCATTGCGCGAACAACACTCGCCCTTGATGTGACCCAGTCGGATTTGCATGGCTTCATTCGTCTAGGGGCTAATCAAAAGTATTTCGCTTTTGATGATGGCGCTGCCTTTTTTCCTATTGGCCATAATTTGAATTGGTCATGGAGTGGGGCGGGGGGCTATGCGGCTTACGAAAGTTGGCTAAATGATTTACAGGCTAATCGTGCTAATTTTGCTCGGATAGTGATTGACACACCATGGTTTATCAGCCTAGAGTGGCGTCCGCCAATTGGTGATTATCGGGTTTCCCAAGAGCAAGCCGCCCAACTAGACCGAATTCTAGAAATGGCTGAGGAAAGAGGGATTTACCTGCAACTAGTCATCCTCTGGCATCAAGGGCTGCGCTTCTACAATCCGCCACCAGTGCCTTTGCCCTCAGAAGTTGCTTTGCCAGATATGAGCGCTGACTGGGATAATAACCCTTATAATATAGCCAATGGTGGCATCCTAGAATCACCGGAGCAATTCTTTCACAACCTCCAAGCGCGTCAACTTTTTGCTCGTCGTTTGCGTTATATTATAGCCCGTTGGGGATATAGCCCTCATATATTGGCTTGGGAACTTTCAGACGCTTTAGACCGCACTGCCAATTTCACTCCAGAAGTTGCTGCATTATGGATTACTGAGCAGGCAGAGGTCATTCGTTCATTAGATGCTCACGGGCATTTGCTCACTTTAACCACCAATCGTTATATTGATGGTGTAACCAATCATCCTGATTTAGATTTCCTCACGATGAGCTACCATCCACGCCAGCTCATATCCGAAGATTACACTAGGAATTTAATAAACACCATTCAAACATGGCAACAGCTCGACCGCCCATTAATCGTGGGTAGTCATTCGCTATCCCCATGGATACCACCTTTATCAGAAGATCCATCTGGTATCCATTTTCAAAATGCGCTTTGGGGCGCTGTTTTCACCGGGGCAGCGGGTGGCGCAATCTCTGATTGGTGGGATACATATATTCTGCCATTAGACCTCTCACGCGCTTATATCTCCCTTGCAGATTTTGCCAGTGATATTGATTGGCCTACAATGCAATTTGCCCCCGTAGAGGCACAGCTAACTCCGCTCAGCGACCACGTTGGCGCAATTCCTGTCGATGCCGTTACATTATGGGATGCCGAAGCTGGTGTGGGAATAGCTTGGTTACATCACCGTGATGATACATGGGAATATTTTTCTCAAAATGGCCGCCCTTCTCCAATCACGCTGCGTTATCAATTACAATCTTTGCCCACAGGCGATTATTCTGTCGAACTATGGAATCCCGTTGATGGTGTTGCGCTTGGTCAAGAGATAGTTGTTGTTAGGGATGATGGCGTGTTTTCTATCGACCTTTTACCCATGAATCGCCACTTAACTTTACGCTTTTTTCGGCAAGATAACCCCTAGCCTTTTCAGCACGACTGATGAAATGCTGCTATACTGAGCACATATCGGCAATTTCTGGGGTTACCGGATGGGTACTAGACCAATTAACCGTACCGAGCGTTTAGCCTCGATTGAACAAATGCTATTTCGCAGCCCGCATGGCCTGCGCGCTGTTGAAATTGCCCATGCTTGTGGCGTAGATAGGCGCACTGTTTATCGTGATATTTCGCTCTTGGGCGATATTGGTATTCCTATTTACCAACAAGATGGCCGCTTTTTCATCAACCGTGAACAGTATCTTGCCAATATTCGCCTGAGCGCTAACGAGGCTCTCGCCTTATTTATCGCCGCGCGCGTTTTAGTCCATCATGCCGATTTGCAAAATCCCCATCTTATCTCTGGCATCCGCAAAATCAGCCATGTCTTGCCAGAAACTTCCGGTGCTCATGTTGCTTTTGTACTGGAATCTTTACAGCAGCATCCTGTCGATAGGGCGTTTGTGGTGGTACTAGAAACCATTGTGCGCGCTTGGGATAAGCAACGCAAAGTGCGCTTATGGTATCGCTCTTCATCCGATAGCCGTGAAGTGCCCGCACGAGACTTTGCCACGTATTTCATTGAGCCAACGCCCAAAGGTGAATTGCACGTCGTTGGCTTTGATATGACCTCTCGACGCATTCGGGCTTTACCCCTGCGCCACATCAAACGTGTGAAAATTTTGCGCGAACACTACGAGTTGCCGCCTCGTTTTAACCCATTACGTTATCTATCTAGTGCTTGGGGTATGCTAGATGATTACGAGAGCGAAGCGGTTGATATTGCCTTGGCCTTTGAGCCAGAAGTGACGCCCCGCATTGTTGGGCGTTTGTGGCATCGCTCTCAAACGATTGATTTGTTGGATAATGGCGGCTGTATTTTGAACATTCGCGTGCCAGATTGGCAACCATTACTCCCATGGATACGCTCGTGGGGGGCACAAGTGACAGTATTAGCCCCAACACCACTTCGCCGCCAAATCGCTGAAGAATATCGCAAACTCGCTGCTGCTTATGAGGATGCCGCTTCGCCAATCTAAAACTCAATTCTCAAATGAAGCAAATTAAAAGGGGGACTTCAAAAGCCCCCTTATTTTTTAGCCTGTAGATTCCTGTGTGGCTTCGGGTGGTGGTGCAACTGGTGCTGGTATGGTCGGCGTTGGCACTGGCTGAATAACCGGCGGTGCTGCTGTTGGTTGGGTTGGTGGCGCTGCTGCTGGTGTTTCAGTTTTTGGCATGGTGAGAATGGTGCTATACGCCGGTCGTAGCGAGCCATCAGGGTTGATTAAGCTAAAGTAGCAAAATTCCATACGGCTTGGTTGGCTTTGGCATCCATTCAGATTGAACAGGAACATCGGTCCAACATAACCTAAGCCCCGCCCCAATTCATAAGCCTGTGGAATATAGGTCGCTTGCTCCGTCAGGCTAGTATATGACACAAACACAAATGTATCATTCGGCGGCGTTAGCCCTTCACTGCTACCCCAGCCAAAGCGTGTAACCCAAATTGGCGTATTGTTATCCCCATTGCGCACCATAATCGCACGATAGTCTTCGAGTGTTTCTAGGAAATAGAAAGTTTTATCCTCATAATGGGTTAAAACCCCTTCCGCAGCCTCGCAGCAACGCGCGGCAGGCGGATTTGCCCAGCCATTGGGGTGTGCGCCAATAGCATCACTAACCGCTTCAACGCCATTGGAGTACATATCTTGTAGATAGACACGATCATTAATGGCGTTAACCCCGTCATTAAAGCCCGTTGGTGCTAAACCACCCGTAATCACTAGCGCATTCGGGTCTAATGCTTTAATTGTTTGATAGGCCACACTGAGCAAATCTACATAATGTTCAGCGCTAATGGGGTAGGTGCTGCTATTCCACTCGCGGCGCAAGTTTTGCTCGCTCCAAATTTCATAAGCATCAACCCGACCGGCATAGCGCGATGCCAATGCCGTCATGAAATTGCTGAATGTACCAAAATCAGATGGTGGCCCATCCTCTACGGGATTATCCCCGCGTGCCCAATCAGGCGCGGCGCTAACTGTTAGCAGAATGTTGATACCAGCGGCATCCAATGTGTTCACCGCCGTATCCAATGCGCTGAAATCAGGTTGCCCCTGCACTGGCTCAATGTCTTTCCAACGCACATCTAACTTGACCCATTCCATGCCTAGCTGTTGCACCTGTGCATTCAAGCTGGCGATACTTTGCGCGTCAGGGAATACCTCAATGCCAAATCCAAAGCCTGCATCGCCAACAAAGGCAACATCACTACCGCTTGTGCTACTATCCGCTGCTTCAGGTTGGCTAGGGGCAAGTGCTTCTTCACTATCATCTGGCAAAAGAAGGCGTTGCCCAACAAACAATAGATTAGGATTGGCCAGATTGTTGAGCGCGATAATCTCAGCGACAGTGGTGTTGTTGCTTTGCGCAATGCGATAGAGCGTTTCTCCCGCTTGTACCGTATGGTAACGGTTACCCGTAGCAACTTCGTCCTCGGCTATATCGCCCGTGTCAGGTGTCGTTGTGATGGCAGCAGTTGCGGTGGGTTCAACGCTGACCTGTTGAGGCGTTGCGCCCGCGTTGGGGATGCGGATTTCTTGCCCCACAAAAATCAACGCAGGATTAACGATGTTGTTATACGCTGCCAATTCACTGGTGCTCAAACCGTTGCGTAAAGCAATTCTGAATAGATTATCGCCGGGACGAACGACGTAAACAGTATAATCTGCGGCTACTGTTGGCTCGCTGGTGCTTTCTGGCGCTGGTTCTTCAGTAGCCTCTTGTGCTAGTGCAAAGCTACTCATTAACAGAACTAACAATAATACTATTATTGGCCGTTTGTGCATGGCCATTTCTCCTTCTTTTGATCAACTTCATAATGTTACTAACATGTCCACATATTACACCGTTCGTTCAACTTGTGCCACCAATACACTTACACACTCCATGCTATAATTGAGATGCTATCGCAATTGTGAGGGGATAAGTCTATGCGTTATCGATTACTCCTGTTTGTATTTTTATTGACAATATCATTTGTGCCCGCTTCCGCACAAGAGCGTTCACTTGTTTGGGAGCGGTGGGATGTGGTCATTGATAATTTTGACCCTGCCGCCAATTCTTTTCGCGTTAGTGAACAATACGAAGTGAATTTCAGCGGCACTTTTCGCTTCGGTATGGCCAGTATCCCAATGGATTTTATAGAACAAATTCGGGATATGCAGATTTACGAAAACAATACCCCGTTACGCTTTGATAGCGCTTGTAACAATGCTCCGGGGACATTTTGCCTTCAATACGAGCGTGGCGATTTAACGATCATCTATAACTTCACTGCACCAGTGACCAATGCCCGCCGCACCTTTCGCCTCGTTTATACAGTGGAAGGTGCGTTGCGCATTTACGATGGTGGCGACCAACTGGCATGGGATGCTGTTCCAGAAGACCATTTCGGTTTCCCCATCCAAAATAGCATGATCGTTGTGCAATTGCCTGATAATGCCATCCCCCGCGAAGGCGTAGACCCTGTCGAGGTGTTTGGCGCGCCCGGCACAGTGACGCTATGTCGCTCTGGTTCTAGTGAAGCCCTATGTGCTGAAGCTGTTTCGTTGAATTTGCTGCCCGTTTCTTATAAGGGCGCTGCCGTCGTCGCGCGGGCTACTCGCCCCTTAGGCGGTGATGAGGGCTTCCGCATTGGCCTTCAATATCCCCACAACCCCGATGCCAGACAAGCCTCGTGGCAACCCGCTTTTGATGAGCGTTTGGAATATGAGCGCAATGTTTTGCCTGTTATGAATTTAAGTATTCTGGCGGCCACCTTGCTTATAGGTATTGGCGTCCCGCTTTTCATGTTTGTGCTTTGGCGCACACGTGGCCGAGACCCAGAGATTGGCCCCGTACCTGAGTATCTATCTGAACCACCCACGTCATTACCGCCCGCACTTGTCGGCACACTTATCGACGAAGTGGCAGACTTGCGCGACGTACTCTCTACGATTATTGACCTTGCGCGGCGTGGCTATCTTGTCATTGAAGAAGACCGCAAGAAAACCATGTTAGGCCTCAGTTCTCGCAGCGAATTCACCTTTAAGCGCACCGATAAGCCTGATGATGACCTGTTGGATTATGAGCGAAAAATGCTTAAACGGATTTTCGGCTCAGGCATGGAGCGCCAATTGAGCGATTTGCGCAATAAATTCTATCGGTATATTCCCGATTTGCAGCAAGATTTGTATAAAGCATTGGTTCGTCAGAACTTTTTCAAATCCAACCCCCACAGTACCCGCACGCGCTGGTCGTGGTTTGGGATGATTTTAGCACTTGGTGGGGGATTTGCTTTCTTCTATATCTTTGCTAATGATGTCATTGAGGAAGGCGTGCCCTCTACAATTATCTTTTTGCCTTTTGCGATCATGTTTGCTGGTGCAGCCGTTTCATGGTTTGGGCGGCATATGCCTGCGAAAACCCGCAAAGGTGCGGAAGAAGCAGCCAAATGGAAAGCTTTCTTGAAGTATATGCACCGCCTCAAAGATTTTGAGGATTTGCAAGCCACTGCGCAACATTTCGAAGACTACCTCCCGTATGCTGTAGCGTTCGGCATGGATAAAACATGGATAAACCGCTTTTCACGCATTGATACAGTTCCCATGCCATACTGGTACTATCCGCGCTATCGTGGCGGGCGTTGGGCTGGCGGTTACCATGCTGGTACGCCGATAGATAGCGGCTTTTCTGGGCGTAATATGTTCCCGGGAGAAATTGCTTCTGCTGGTGGCGGTGGACTCAACGATATTTCCGGCGGTTTGTCAGAAGGTCTTCAATCCATTTCCAACGGTTTAACCGATTTGCTCAATTCCGCTGGCTCTGTCTTTACCAGCCGTCCATCATCCTCTGGGAGTAGTGGGCGCTGGAGTGGCGGCGGCTCTAGCTGGAGCGGTGGTGGTTTCAGTGGTGGCGGTGGCTTTAGCGGTGGTGGTAGCCGAGGTTTTGGCTAATACAAGGAGTTAACATTGAACGGCACACGTCTATCTGGGATTGTTCTGCTTGTTTTAGGTTTTGGCATTGCTATGATTGCTGGCTTATGGCTGGCTACAGGGGTTTCCAATGGCGATTTAGAAACGGGTGGAATGCTTGTTGGGTCATTTCTCGTTTTTATCCCCGTTGCCCTGTTTATGGGCTTTGGGTTTTATCTATATCAGCAAGGCGGCAAGGAAGAAGCCCGTGAATCGGTAATGCATAAACAAAGGCAACTGCTCGACATTATTCAGAGTCGGGGGCAAGTCAAAATACACGACGTAGCTATTGAAATGGGGGTTAATGTAGATGACTTGCAGACGATGATTCATGACCTCGTCGGCTTACAAGTTTTCAGCGGCTATATTAACTGGGATGAGGGCACACTTTATTCGGCTGATGCTTCTCAACTCAAAGAACTCACGGCTTGTCGTAATTGTGGGGGAGAAATTACTTTGGCTGGTAAGGGTGTAGCAACTTGCCGCTTTTGTGGTACTGAGTATTATCTAAGTTAGGGTAATCCCTATTTCTTGGGGGATAGCACAGCACATAAGTGCGCTACAATGTAAATGGATATTGATATAAGGCAGTGAGGCAAACAAAATGGGTTCTAATCTTTACGATAAAATCGTTTCTCAGCGGGGGAGCTTGGAAAGCTTGGTTGCTCGCATTCCGGGTTTTCGTGGCTATCAAGATAAACAGGCACGTCGCCACGCTGACCGTATGTTGCGGGAGTTTCTTGTTAGCCAGTTAGACCAGCATATTGACCACTTCAAACGCGTTCAAAAGGGCATTTTAGACCGCAAAGGGCTGACGGGCATGGGGCGCGTTCGCGAGGTGCAAACCAAGCTGCAAACTTATCGAGATATGCTCAATGCCGCTGCCCCAGGTTATGATGGCATGTGGGCGCAAATGAAAATTGAATCGGAAGACCTCGCCCGCATCTACGCCTTTGATGAAGCGCAAATTGTCTATATTGATAAAATTGCCGCTGCCGTTGATGCTGTTGAGGAAA
>WGEI01000091.1 GCA_015492875.1 Anaerolineae bacterium
AGTAGAGACGGGCGGCGGCGGGTCAATGGCCAACAGATTGCCACAGACGCCCACCGTGCGCACATCGTTTTGGGGCACCCACGACTGTCCGCGCCCAGTATCTAACGACAGCCACAACTGGTTATCGTCATCCAGCGCATAGCCAATAATGGTATAATTCACATCTAGCGCCATATCAAACTTGACACCATACTCTTCACCCGGCCCGTTATACACCGTGACCGAGCCATCGCCATAGCCCAGCCCGGCGATACACGCCAACGATTCATCCTCGACTAGCTCCAGCGGCGCGCTTCCAATTGTGGCGAAGCTATAGCGCGCGTCAACCTGCGGCGCTCCAATAGCCGTCAGGCCATCTTCTGCCAGCGCTACCTGCACCGCTTGCCCTGTTTCCGCCGTTTGGGTGACATCGAGCGCTGTCACCTCTGCCGTGCCGGCAATCACCTGCACTTTGAGCACACGGTCTTCGCCTGATTGCACCAGCAGGGTGGCATCGTTGAAGCGCAGCTCTACGCCGTTGATATTGAGTACCGACGGCGTCTCTCCCGTTTGTTCTAGTAATAACCCGCTGGCATCTGCCCCGCAAACGACGCCCGCGCCCGTGCGCAGCGCTATTTGTTGCATCGGGTAAGTATAGGGGCTATCAATGACCGCCAGCGCTTGAATATCACCGTCAGCAGTGATGAGCGATTGGTGTACCCACGCCGCGCCGTCGCTCAGTTGAATGCGCACCCACTCGCCTGCGCTATCACGCCCATCAGCGATGACTTGGTTCGTCTCATCAAATACCCCAACGACATTGAAATTGCGCCCCGGCCCGCTACGCACATTGACATCGTAGCCGGCGGCATTGGTCACGGTCAGCGTCGGCAGGGGATTGGGCAATGGCTGCACTAGATTGGTCAGTTCGGCATCGCCATAAAGCGTCATGCGCACGGCGCTATCGCCCTCGTTGGGCGCTTTTAGCAATAACAGACCGCGCGTCTCGTCATTGCTGATGGTGCGGGCGGTGGTGATGTCCGTTATGTTGATAAGCTCGCCCGCAGTGGCCGCCGCGCCCTCTAGTTCAGTAGCGTCTGAGGCGATACACACTTGCCCCGCCTCCAGCGTGCCACAAACGGTTTGCGCCGTATCCAACGCATCAACAAATAACACATCACAAACGCCTTGTGCGTCACTATCTGTTTCATCTTGCGCTAGCGCTGGCATCAGGACTGCGGCCAGCGCCACCAGCGCCATTCCAAGTAAAAGTAACCGTATTCGCATCGTTATCATCCTTTTTCCTATTTGCGCTACCCTTTATAATTCATCTCCATGATATAGATATATGTGAGGAGTGATTATGCGTTCTCATCAACTATTCACATTGGCCCTATTCGTCTTACTGTTTATTTTAGCGGGTTGCGCCCAATCTACACCACCGCAAGATGTCATCGTCCAATACCTCGAAGCGCGCATCAGCACCGACGAAACCGCCCTGCGCGCCCTCTCCTGTACTGCGTGGGAGAGCCGCATCCCGCTAGAGCTGAATTCCTTCCGCGGGCGCGAAGCGGTGTTGGAAGATGTCGCCTGTACCACCCGCGAGAGCACTGACGATGAGGCGGTTGTCTCTTGTAGCGGCCAGATTGTCGTCACCTACAACGGCGAGCAAGATACGTTCCCGCTGGGCAGTTATCGCCTCGTCAATGAAGATGGCGAGTGGAAAATGTGTGGCGAAACGGAATAACCCGCGTCTGAAAAGGGCGGCTTGATGGAGATAGTCGCCCTTCGCTATTTTCCGCCTAACTTGCCGCCCGTGCTTTTCCTCAACTCAATAACTTCATGATTTTGCTATTTCAATAGTTTTCCGCTGCATAAACGCGCTCCTTATTTAGCGAACGTTAAATAACGATGGGCGTTATTAAAGGAAAGAGCCATAACCTTTAGTAAAGCCATTCAAATTACTTATCATATGTTGATAAGTAAATCAGAATAACCCGCGTCTGAAAAGGGCGGTTTGATGGTAATAGTCGCCCTTCGCTATTTTCCGCCTAACTTGCCGCCCGTGCCGTCTCGCCCTCCGCTTCATAGGGTGTGCATGTTACAATTCTGTCCCTTCGCTCAATATATTCAAATATTCTTGATAAGCAAAAATGCGATTGCGCTTTTGTCCCGAGACCTCTTGAACAATACCTAGTTTTTCAAGCTTCTTTATTGCCTTCGCAATGGTAGGGAACGAAAGCTTTGTCTCGGCTTGTATTTCGTTCAATCTACGTAGAGGCCTGCGGCAAAATGCATTGAAAACACGTAGGGTTGTCGATGCACTGCGCCCAAGTGGTACGATTTTTTCGCGATCTTGAGCGAAAAGTGCTGTGAGTTGGTTGGTCGTATTCACCGCATTGGATGCAGTGCTGATGATGCCCTCTAAAAAGAAATCTACCCATGCTTCCCAATCTCCTTCCGTGCGCACTAAATCGAGCAAACGATAATATTCCGAGCGATGTTGTTTGAAGTATAAGCTCAGGTATAGCAGCGGTTGTGAAAGTATCCCTTCATAGTGGAGAATGAAAGCTATAAGCAATCGCCCGATTCGCCCATTGCCATCTAGAAATGGATGTATAGTCTCAAATTGTACATGGGCTAGGGCGGCCTTAAGCACCGTTGGCATATCTGTGGAATGTAAGAACTTTTCTAGCTCTCCCATACAATCTTCAACCGCGTGAGGCGGCGGGGGGATAAATTGCGCGTTGCCCGGCCTTGTGCCGCCAATCCAGTTTTGAGAAGTGCGGAATTGGCCGGGGGATTTTTCACTCCCCCGCCCACTACGCAGTAGTTTGCTGTGCATTTCTCGTATTAAGCGGTTGCAAAGCGGCAATTCTTTGAGCCGCGCT
The DNA here is from genome assembly GCA_015492875.1 of Anaerolineae bacterium. Taxonomy (GTDB): domain Bacteria; phylum Chloroflexota; class Anaerolineae; order Aggregatilineales; family Phototrophicaceae; genus S146-30. The sequence continues at coordinate 2,871 of WGEI01000091.1, forward strand.
AAGCCGTGACTTAGTGCCGCAACATAATTTGAGACTTCTTGCACATCATCTATTGGCACACCCGGCAATTCTTCTAACTCAAAGAGCAACAACTGCGCCATAGATGACTGCGTACCCTCAATTTGTGAAGAGAGTACCGCCTCGCGCCGAACATAGGCATAGAGAAAAATATCTGGGTCTGGCAAAAGCAAGGTAATACTATCTAAACGCCCTAAAGTTAAGGTTGCTTGTTCCAATAGCTTTTGCCTTTCGCTATTGAGTTCGAGTGGAGGCGTTGGCGGCAATGGATCGGGGATAAATGCACGAACGGTTTCTCCCATAACGGTTGTGCTTTCGTACTTACC
>WGEI01000092.1 GCA_015492875.1 Anaerolineae bacterium
GATTAGAGGAATTGCTCAACCCCGATAAGCCCGATTACTTTCACCAACACCCCGCCTTGCAAGGGCTACAGGCGCGTTTAGCAGATGGCCGCGCAACGCTACAGTTAACAGGTATCTCTTTTAATTTACGCAACCTACGGCCAGAAGTCTGCGCTGTGCTCGTCATTCATGACGAAGCGTGGTATCAACAGGCGCGTTTAGAAAATGGTGGCGATACTTTCAAGATGGCGGCGGAGACGGAGCATTTTCTCCGTGTGCCCATCGAAACAGATGAGGATATTCACCGCGTTCTTCCCGCGCCACATCTCCAGATGCCGCCACAAGGGGCGACGGCTTTCTGGCTTGGGGTGGCTGCCGCGCGGCAATTGCTCAACTTATAGCACTTGCTGGTTTGGCGTATATTTGCCCACATAGGCTAAATCGCCATCTAAACGCACTTCTAGGCGATATGCGCCACTTCCCTCAGGAATGGTGATAACAAGGCGGCCTTCTGCGGCAAAATCTTCTGCCTTCCAAGCGTATACGCCACCATCTTCCGCAATAATCGTGATTTGCGCTTCATAAGAGCTACAAGCCGCCTCGCAAGGGTGGAACTGCAAGATAGCTTCGTCAGCCTCTAGCGAAGCCTCTTCCACATATAACCAGCGGTGGTTAAACAAGTTGAAATCCGTGCGCGGGGTGATTTTATCGCGCCAACGCCGCCAAACCTCTTTCGGCAATAAATTGCGCAGGGTTTCATATTCCGCTGTAGAGCGGCACCAGATATATTGCAGGCTCTCTAGCCCCAGCCGCTCTGGCACCAGCACTTGCGCGCTCCGCATGGTCATAATTTCATCGCGCTCATCAGGCATAAACCACGAGTCATGATAAATTTGCTCAAATGGCATCTCACGGAAGAAAGTCGGCGTTTTATAGGTCTTCTTCAAGCGTTGCGGGTCTCCGGCGCAAAAACTCGCCTCTGGCAGGGTGATGACCGCTTCAAGGTCAAAGAGCAAGTAAATGGGCATTGGGGTATAGCCCTCGCGCTGTTGCTCTATCGGGCGGAAACCCTCAACACGGTATAGAAACGGCGTTCGCGGGCGCAAGTCTAGCCGTACAAACTTATCCCACCGAGAGCGCAAGTTCTCCCCATTCATCACAGGTGAAACCAACTCATCAGCGATTAGTGTTTTCACCACATTTTCAACTGATGTGAAGTGGAAGAGGAAATATGGCCACCAATAGCGCGCGCCGAGCCACGCTTCTTGCCGCAGCTCTGCTAAAAAGCTACGGAATGCGCCTGCAGTTCGCTTTTCATCTCCCATAGCTCTAGGGCGTCCCTTTGGCCTTTTGAAAACGGACTTTCCAGCAGTTTCTTGTGTTTCAGGGCTAGAGCGACGGAAGGCGCGCCCTGCGGTGATGTCACTCAATAAATCGCGCAACGCGTCATCGTAGCTAGCTGTCTCGCAGAAGTTGAAGAAGTTTAAGTGTTCAAGGTGTAAAGGACGTTCTGCATCGGGCTGGACAAGCAGGGGAATAACCCGCTTGCCTTTACGAATAGCGCGCAGTTGCTCGGCACGGCACCATTTGGATTCATAGGCGGCGTGACTCATCAGCGCTAGAACCACATCGGCCTCTTCAATCGCCTGTTCAATTCGCTCTGCCCAATCGGCGCCGCCGGGGATTTCTTCCATGTCTAGCCAAACACTATGCCCAACGCGCGTTATATCATCGCGCAACCGCACCGCTAAATCACGCGCATCTTTTCGTCCATAAGAAATAAAAATCTTTAAGGCCTGATTACTCATGGCTGTGCTCCAATAATGCCGTGTATCTCTCAGTCAAGCGCGTTGGCGGGCTGCGGAGTGATGGTTTGGACGAGCTGCTTAGGCTGGCGCGGCACAGGCGGTACATAGTGCAAACCAACCTGCTGCTCACGCCCGATGGTCGAGAGTAAAACTGGATGAAGATACTTCAAATTCCACAATAACCCCACCAGATAGCGCCCCCACGCATCTAACCCTGATGGGAAATTTTGTGGCATAGCATAGCCCGCATAAACGATATATTGCCATAGGTCGGCCAGCGAGGACGCCGCGATATAGACGGGCTTAGCGCTATTGGGCATGCGGACATTCAACCCACGCCCGTTATGGTGTAATGTCACCTGAAAAGCCTCATGTTGGCCGTCAATTGTCTGGTAATCTTGCTGCTTTTTTAGCAAGCGTTTTATATCTCTCCAGAAGCGCTCGTAAGGCACATGTTCCGGCGTACCGTTGAGCCAAGCGCGTATCGCCCGCACGTTTCTCCGCGACGGCTTAAATGGTTCGGGTATATCGAAATTGTGGATGTACACGCTAATAGGTAGTGGGTCTAAATAGCCCTCCATGAGCGGGCGTACAACTTGCTCCCAATCTAATTTGCCCTTGCCCGTTCCTAATCGGGGAAAAGAGACGGAGGTTAAACCCAATTCGGCATAAACTTCTACGAACTTTTTCAGCCCAGCTTCTATATGTTCCTGACGCGCATTAGCGCGAAAATGGCGCTTGATTGGGAATAATAACACCCATTTATGCCGCGTGCGATATAACAGCAAATGCCCTATATCAAACGCATCTGCTTGGCAGCGCGCTTTATAATAATTGAACATTTCTGGGTAAAAACGACGGCCATCATATGCCAGCCCTTTACTCATCACACCAACCGTATTGACTGGTATGACCAGAACGCGCGCAGGGCTATAAAATATGTCGCCAGATACATAGGTAATCATGAAAATACCCTTTAATCGCTGGGCTGATTGATTTTATCCTTCAAGCTTTAATCATAGAACAAATTTTCAAATTCGGCCATATTCACAGAGATAGAATTAGGTTAAATAAAAAGGGCGGCCACTCATAAACCTGACCGCCCTTAAAGTGTATTGTAACCTAAATGGCTATGATGCGGAAATCGCCGCCAAACTCACATCGTTATGATATGGGCGGAATGTGCGCAAAATCTGCCACAAGTCGGCATGTTGCTCGCGCGCTGCTTCATCAGCCAAATCAACACCAGTCAACGCAGTAGTTAAATCGGCCACATGGGTATTCTCGCCATCAGGAATGAGCATGACGAGGCCACTTTGTTCTTCCCCATCTAGATTGCTGGTGCGGTAGCTAACAATATAGGCCGTTTGCCCATCTATCTCGCTTGTCTCAACGCTCAAAACCTCGTTATTGCTTTGCAGGCCTTCGACAAATGCGCGGGCGTCGTCTTCACTGGCGATGCTGCCTTCGACTAACTCAACGCGCAACTGCGTACCGTCGGGCGCTGTGATAGTTGCTGGCAGGCCAGGTGCGCTATCTTCCAATTGCCATGTTTCGGGATAGCGCAGAATATGGTCAGCTTCGGCGTCGTAGTAAGCGTTCCAACTGGCTGGGGTATTGAGATACACCTCATTAGGCTGGAACGATGCGACAACTTGTTCAATCAGATAGCGCAGCAAACCAGTGCCCGTCTCTGGGGCGACAACGCGGACATTGTAAACCCAGCCATTTGCTACCCAAGAAATCTGGCGGGCGATGAACTGGCGCGGTCCTAATGTCGCCACAAAATCAATGATAACGCGATCATCCTCGATGCGGCGGGTGCTCTCTTCCCAAGTGGTGTAATTCCGCCAGGTGACATTTAACCGACCGGGGTTGAGGAAATCGCTCAACGCTTCTACATCCGCGGGGGCTTCTGGCAGGATATCGACAAACGCTTCAATGACAGTTTGTAAATCACTGTTAGTCATGCTCAGTTTGACTTCTGCACCATTGTTGCTCAGATTGCTCGGTTGCCAGCCTTCGGGTTGCTGAATGGTGAATAAACCAGAAGGATGGAGTAGCGTGCGGGTGAATTGAATGGTCGTTGGGTCTTCTGGGATGGGGATGGGCGTTGCTGTTGGTGTAGGGGTCGTTTCTTCTACAGTTTGTGGGTTTCGGGTTGCCGTGTTACGCAATAGCGGCAAAATCACGCTTGCCCCCATCACAAAGGCCATCAATAGACTAAAAATGACAAAAGCTCTTTGGCTAGACTTGGTCATAAACAACTCTCTCCAATGAAAAATCTATCGGAAAATCGGCGCGTATCATACCGCAAAAGCGGGTGTGTGTGAAGA
>WGEI01000093.1 GCA_015492875.1 Anaerolineae bacterium
GGCTTTCACTTGCTTTATAACCAACTAGCTTTCACTTATGATATGGTGAGTTGGTTAGTATCGCTTGGCTCATGGCGTCATTGGCAGCGTGCTGCCATCTCCTTTTTGCCCCAATCAGCAGATGTTCCCATTCTTGAACTGGCGCATGGCACAGGTAATCTACAACTAGATTTAAGGGCTGCAGGGTATCAGAGCATCGGCTATGATTTATCGCCCTATATGGGGCGTATAGCCCGCCGAAAGTTGCTCCATGCCGGTTATCCATTACGCCTTGTGCGTGGCAAAGCCCAGCAACTGCCTTTTCCTGCCAACACTTTCCCCGCCATCATTGCCACGTTTCCCACGGCTTTCATCATTGAGCCATCCACATTAAAAGAGGCTCATCGCGTTTTAAGGGATGACGGGATGCTGATTATTGTGACTAGTGGCATGTTTACTGGTGGGGGAGTATTAAAGCGCTTTATCGAATGGCTTTATGTCATTACAGGCCAACGAAAAAGCCACTTATCTTTACGTTATTTTGCAGATTATGGCTTTACCGCATCGCTTGAACAGGTCGCATGCCCGCGTAGCTTTGCCCAGGTAATCATCGCCCGAAAAATCTGAATTTTCAAAACAAACTCTAGCAATCCATTTTGTCTCATGCTATACTAGCATCCACTTGGTGGCTGTAGCTCAGTTGGTTAGAGCGTCTGGTTGTGGCCCAGAAGGCCGTGGGTTCGAGTCCCATCAGCCACCCCAGCAAGAAGCGCCCGTAACAGGCGCTTTTTTCGTTTCACTCACGCTTTAATTTTACCAACCGCTTGCGCAGCTGATAACGCAAACCGCGTATTCGTATATCAGCTTTGGGAGGAGTTTCCTCTTCCAACGAAACTGCTCGCATTTCCGCCGTTTCGCTCGGCTTAGGCAATCCAAATACTTCAAATACGCTTTTCCAGCCCACATCTTCGCCATCAGTGGGGGCTTGTGTGCTTGATTGCGCCATTTTAGGGGTATGTGCCGCTTTTTCTTCCCGAAGGCTTGCCGCGATAGGTTTTTCTTCTTCCCTATTTGCCACTTCAGGCAACTGCTCTAAGAAATCAGGCTCATTATTTGGCTGGTTGGTGACTTCTTCCTGCACAGCAGCCATACGTGGGCGCGTATCATCTTCGGCTAGTGGCGGTTCTTCAATCGCTAAATCTTGGCTTTCCTCTTGGTGTCGCCACCGCGCCCGCCGTTCTACATCTGGTGCATCTCGCATCAAAGCCGCTGAGCGATATTCCCCCATCTCTTCCTTACGGGTAGCCTTGATTAAATGCCCTAATGCCTGCAAACTATCAGCCATAGTATTTTCTAGTTTGCGCCGCAATAGAGCATTGCGCATTCCCCTAAATGGCCCTTTTATCTCATACATAAATAGCCATTGGATGACTGTGCCATCTGGCGTATCTTGAATGCGTAAAATCCCTTGACTGCTTTGAAAGGGCATACCATCGATATAAGTATATTCAAATCCAACACGGTCATACCATGCTGTGGTCTCCATAATCGATTCTCGCCCATTACTAACGGTAAAACGCCAGCGCACACCGGGGCCTTTACGTATAGAAGACAAAAATGCCACTTGCTGGCAATCTATCCACCACTCTGGCAAGCGACTAATATCACTAATAATGGCCCATGCATCTTCTGGGCGAACATTTAACAATATGCGTTCGTCAATAGGTCTCATAACAGCCGATTATATCCCGTTTCGTCTCTATACCCAACCCTATAGCTTTGTGTTAAACTCAGGTCGTGTGATTGTACCACTGTAACTCTAAGGCACAACAGAGAAGTTATTTGCAGCAAAAAGGTTGGTGTTTTGCCTAGTCCCTTCTTCGTCTTCGGTTTTGTTCTGGCAACGCTCATCGGAGCATTGTTTCATCTCTTCGTTGGTGGTGATGCCCGAAAATTGGCTTTATATTTACTGGCGGCATGGGCCGGTTTTGGCTTGGGGCATCTATTTGGCGCCATGTTTGATATTAACATATTCAATATCGGCCCGTTGCGCGTTATAGCTGCAGTCGTTGGCGCAATCATCGCGCTCTTAATCGCTTATATTTTTGCAACCTCTCGTGCGCGGCGACGTACTCTATAAAGGTGATAATTGATGGCAGGTGAGATGAACGACACCCCCACACTAGAGAATACCAAAGATAATCGTTGGTCAGTTAGCCGCATGGCCATCATTTTTGTTGGCGCGTTTCTTGGCTTACAAC
>WGEI01000094.1 GCA_015492875.1 Anaerolineae bacterium
CGAACTCACTTTAGAAACCGGGCGAGAGTGGCAGTTCCGCTACCTCGTCAATGGCACAGAATGGCATAATGACTGGGAAGCGGATAAATACGTTCCCAACCCCTTTAGTGGCGATAATTCTGTGGTCATCACTTGAACAAATAAGAAAATAGAAACGGCCTTCGCCAAGCACATGAAGGCCGTTTTTACCAAGCTCAATTTGCTAGTTAGCGGCGCGATTGATACCCTATCATCTCGCCATCAGGCACGGTTTTATCTCCGTATTTGGCGAAATCTTCTTCGCGTACATCTGTGCCTAAAATACAGCCTCGCCCAATCGTCCACCCGGCGGGAATGTGGGCGTTTTTCCCTATACAAGTGATGCCCAGTTCGCCAACATCTTGCATACTGCCAACATGGGCATTATGCCCAATCACCGTGATTTTATCGAGGACGCAGCGCTCCACCACTGCCCCTGCTTCAATATATGCGTCGTTCAAAATGATCGACTCGCGGACGACTGCGCCCGGCCCAACATAAACGCCAGGTGATAATATCGAGCGTTCCACTGTTGCCCCCTCAGCAATGACCGTGCCATCGGTCAGCATACTATTGGTTATTGTCGCTGTACTATCTACACGAACAGGTGGGCGCTCTTCACTACGAGTGTGAATAACCCAGGTGCGGTCATTGAGGTTGAGCGCCGGCGGCGTCGCCAATAGGTCCATATGGGCTTCCCAATAAGCGTCAATCGTCCCCACATCAATCCAATATCCGCCATAAGGATATGCATAAACCGGATACCCCTGTTCAATCATGGCGGGAATGATATTTTTGCCAAAATCATGCTCTGAATTAGGGTCTTCTTGGTCTTGGTTCATCATGTCTTCTAGCACATTGTAGTTAAATACATACACGCCCATGCTGGCTAGGTTGCCAGGGGGATTGGCTGGTTTTTCAATAAAATCTTTCACACGGTAGTTTTCATCAACATCGAGAATACCAAAACGGCTGGCTTCATCCATTGGCACACGAATGGTGCAAACGGTACAGGCCGCGCGCTTCTCTCGGTGGAATTGTACTAGCACATCATAGTCCATCTGGTAAATATGGTCACCGGACAAAATGAGCACGTATTCAGGGCGACCATGACGAATGAAGTTCATATTTTGGGCGACAGCATCCGCCGTGCCGCGATACCAATCAGTGTCATAGTGCCCTTTGTATGGCTGTAATAGCTGCACACCACCGGTAAATGTGCGGTCTAAATCCCAAGGCCGCCCCTTCCCGATATGATCATTCAAACTATGCGGACGATATTGGGTTAAAACAAGCACATCAAAAATATTTGAGTTAACACAATTACTTAAAGCAAAATCTATAATCCGGTATTTTCCAGCGAAGGGCACGGCTGGTTTTGCCCGTTTAATAGTCAAAACGGCTAACCGTGTGCCCGCGCCGCCCGCTAAAATAATCGCTTTTACTCTCACCGTTTAGCTCCTCTTGGTTAGCTGTATATGCACGATAAGGTCTCATTATTCCGATAGATGTTTGTGTAGCGCTTTTTCGTAAACATCCATATATGCTCTGGCGCTTTTCTCCCAGCTAAAGTCGGTTGTCATGCCGCGTTTTTGCATGCGTCGCCAGGCTTGTTTCCGTTGGTGATAGGTATCTAGCGCCCAGCGCATTGTCCCTAGTACCGCATCCGGTGTTTCCCAAAGAAAAGTAAAACCCGTGCCTATTTGAGCATCTTCATTATCGTAGTTGATGACTGTGTCCGCCAATCCGCCAGTTTCCCGCACTAAAGGCAACGCCCCATAGCGCATGGCAATCATCTGCCCGATACCGCACGGCTCAAAATGGCTAGGCATCAGGAAAATATCGCATCCAGCATAGATATGTTGGGCAACTGCTGCATCATATTGGAGAAATGCCCGCGCTTTCCAACTGAAGTCTTTACTCAATCGCCATAGTTGGTGCTCTAGCTCTGCCTCGCCCGTACCAAGCGCGATGAATTGCACATCGGTATCTGTCAATAACCAGCGTAACGCCGGGACGGCGAGGTCGATACCTTTTTGCCAAACCAGCCGCGATACCATCCCGATGATTGGCGTTTGCTCCCGTACTGGCAATTGGGCATATGCTTGCAGGTGTTTTTTGTTTGGCGGGCGCTTAGAGGGGAAATTTTCCGCATTATAATTGGAGATGAGCGCCGTATCCGTAGCTGGATTCCACTTCTCCATATCTAACCCGTTGAGGATGCCATAGACATCTTGATTGCGAGCGCGTATCAGCCCATCTAAACCATAGCCCATGGCGGGATATTGTATTTCGATAGCATAACGCGGGCTGACTGTTGTGACCATATCTGCATAGGCAATAGCAATTGCTAGAGCATTATCGGTCAAATTTTGAAATACCAGTTCGGGTTTACGGCGCGTGGGGATACCAGCTTGCCATAAAAAGCCGCCAATGTGCTCCCCTTGATAGGCGATATTGTGGATACTCAGCACTGTGCCAATCTGCCCCCAGTCTTTGCGCCAGCGATTTTCCTCAATCAAAAATGGCAAAATACCTGTATGCCAGTCATGGACGTGGACGATATCGGGAAACCACGATTCTCGCTCTCGCAGTTCTGCCATAAATGCCATAACGGCTTGATTGAAGAAGATGAATCGCGGTACATCCCAGTTCCATTCGGTATAAACGCAACTATCTTCTCCAAAATATGGCCAGCCTTGCAGGAAATAAAAGGGCACACCCTCATGTTCTGTCGAGAACACGTTGATAGTTGACCGCCCCTGACGGTGAGTAAACTCAAATGTGAATAATGGGCGTATGCCGTAAAGCTCATGTGGGATGAAGCCATACCCGGGCATCACCACTCTTGTATCGCAACCGTGTGCCCGCAATGCTTGTGGTAAAGAGCCAACAACATCTGCCATGCCGCCAACTTTGGCGAAAGGCGCAGCCTCTGCACTGACGAAGAGTACCTTGTTCAAAGATGATCCCCCCTCTTTAAGTTTCATTCATATGAAATAAGGGCGGCTTTTATTAACCGCCCTTGACCGGATTTACGCGCCGTCAAACCAGCGATAATCAATATTTGCGAACACTTTGTCTAGTTCGTAGAGTTCTTCAGCATAATCTCGCGCTTGGTCTTGGTTGCCCGATTCCAGCTTATCAGCCAACTGGTTGAAACGCTCTACATGCTGGCTGAAGCGTTGGATGGCGTATTCTCGCGCTTGGCCTGTTGTGACTAAGAATGGCCAATCAGAGCCTTCTAGGAGCAGTAACTCGCGTGCCAATTGGTTCAAGACCGCTTTTTCGCTGTCTGTTGGGCTGGGATATTGGGCAACTAACGCTTCCATGCGCGCCTCCGCTTCATGAATGGGCTGCCACATCCAATGCGTTTCCCCGTTATCCCATGTGAAATGGCCACCACCAGCCCCCCACGAGCTTTCTGGTATGTGTAACACCTCTTCCGGTGGATGCTCTTCAATGAATTGCGTGGCGCTGACTAATTGAATTTCTGGGTTCGCGGCAAGGTGACGTAACACTTTCCCCAACCAAGCAACCCCTTCAAACCACCAATGACCGAAAAGCTCAGTATCGTAATTTGACGAAATCAAGCCAAACTTGCCAGTTTTGCGATTGTATTCGCGCAGTAAATCACCAACAAGGTGGGCAAAATGCTCTGCGTGTTGGTCAACTTTATAAGCTGCCCAATCGGGATGATAGTAATCTTTGTGCGAGAGGTCAATCTGTGCGCCCGTCACCCGCCAATATTGCAGGCCGCTTGTGCCCGCTTTCTTATGAAACTCTCGATAATCGAAATCTCCGGGATAGCCCCAATCAGCGCTCCAAACTTGTTGGCCAGTGCTATTGTTGCGCCCAATAACCGCTACACCAGAATGTTGCTCTGCCTTTGGTCCCGCTGTTGTGTCACTAACATAATAGGGCTGGTAGGTAGTCGCATGACGTTCTGGTGCGGTTGTCGAGGCAGGGATGACATAGCGGCGTTTAATCTCTCCATAGGGGCCAATAACATCACCTGCTGCTACACCGACAGGCTGCCCTCCTGTAATGGTATGAGTTTCACTGAAGAAAACTTTAAGCCCTTGTTTGCCGAGAAAATACTCGATACCCGGGCGCAAACGCCCATCTTCAGTGTAATAAGCGGGGCGGTAGGCGCATTCCGGTAGCCATATGCCCGTTGGGTTGCGTCCAAACATCCGTTTATAACTGGCAATGCCCGTTTTAAGTTGCCCGCGTATAGAACTATCGCGCCCTAAGAGGGGGAGGTAGCCATGTGTGGCTGCGCTGGTTGTGATTTCAATATAGCCTTCATCCTGCAACTTGCGGAATGAGCCGATAATATCGCGGGTGAAGCGCGAATTAAAAGATTGTTTGATATGCTCGTACCAGTTTTTATACCACTCTGCAAGATAGCGTAGGTGTGGGTCGCTGGTTTCTGGCCGCTCAAAGAATATCATGTCTTTTTTGGCGGCTTCAATTTTCTCATCTAAATACTGGTCAAAATGGTCTAAGACATCTGAGGCCGCCAATTGCTCGGCGAGAATAGGCGTAAGTCCCAGTGTCAAACGAAATTGAACATTGTCTTCTTTCAGGTCATATAGGGTATTGAGCAGTGGAATATAGGTTTCGCTGGCGGCTTCATGTATCCATTCTTCTCCGTGTGGCCAGCGCCCTGCTTTACGCACATAGGGGAGATGACTGTGCAGAACAAATGTAAATGCGCCTAGAGCATTCAAGGTTTCTACTCCTAAAGGTGAACTATTGAGGCAGTAACTGCGAGGATTGTAACTGTTGCCGTGTCAATATCGCAAGAGATGGAATTGCGATGAGGGGAGATTTGTCTTAGTATTCACTGAAAAATTATAGAGATTTAGCGACGGGTTTCAGGGCAGGGCTTCTTGTTGTTCTGCCATGGGTAACATCACGGTAAAGGTGCTGCCTTCGCCAGCTTTCGTTTGCACCCCGATATATCCGCCATGTGTTTCAATGACAGTGCGCGCCACAAATAACCCTTGTCCTAAGCCGCGCGGGTCTAGCCGTTTGCCTTCTTTCGTACGAGGTTCGCCTCGATAGAACCGCTCGAAAATATGGGGTAAATCTCTATCTGAAATGCCAACGCCGTTATCAATAACTTGAATTTTAATCTGATTATCAGCTGTGACTTCTGCGGTAATTTGAATATAACCGCCCGCCACATTGTAAACAATGGCGTTGCGCAATAAGTGGCCTAATGCCCACCGCAACCGTTGATCATCACCTATGACATAAAGTTGTTCTAAATCGCGGGGCATGAACATCACTGTTAAATCAGCTTCAATAATCTCTGGGCGCATCCCATTAATCACGCTCCAGATAAGGCGCTCTAGATTTAAGAAATCTTGCCGTATACTGAAGTTTTCGGCACTGATTTCAGAAATATCCAGCAGCTCAACCACCATACGGTCTAGAATATCGACATTGCGCCCTAATGTCTCTAAAAAGCGCTTGTTGACAGGTTGGCCTTCTGGCAAGGCCTGCAAAACTTCGCTCATCCCTTTAATGACCGTCATCGGCGTTTTTAATTCGTGGGAAATGTGGGTGATGAAGCTATCTTTCAAGCGCTCGGCAAGCGCTTCACGGGTGATGTCTCGTAACACGATCATTGTTCCCAGTCGGTTACCCTCGCTATCAGCAACGGCGGCCAACTGCGCCCCTAAAATGCGATTGTTCACCTGCACCCGTGTGGGTTCGCCCAGCGGCGCTAATTCATTGTTGAGGTTGGAAACATCTCGATAGGCGTCGAACAACGTGCCTAGTTCGCTATCCCAGAAGTTCTTTTGTGTGCCTAGCAATCGCCGCGCGGCCTCGTTAATGAGGATAATGCGCCCCTCATTGTTTTGCATGATGATGCCTTCATCAATGCTGGCGAGAATACTATGCAGGCGGGTGGCTTCTTCCTCGCGCTTTTCCAGCAAACGGCGTAACTGCTTATTTTGCTTGTGGAGTTGCTTGGCTTTAGCTAGTTTTTGCTCTAGGGCTTGTTGGCGCTCTTCTAATTCACGATACACCTGCGAACGCCGCATAAGACCGCGATAGATACGGCTGAACAATTGCTCAGTTGCCGCCCCTAAACGGTTGACTCGGGTTATTGCCCCGCCAATTTCTTCCGGATTTGCTGGAGGTTGCTCTGTCATAAAGCCCTGATTAGTTAACTGGAACGCTTTTGATTGATTATATCATGTAATAGTGTATGGAGTTGGTCAAAGTCCGGTAGAGGTTTATTGATAATGTGGTCAACGCCATTTGTTTCTAACATTTGGCGGCGCTCATCTTCAGTGAGGACGAAAGCGGTCATCAACACAATCGGGATATTTTGAAGCGCGGGAATAGTGCGAATGCGCTGGGCAATTTCGTTTCCTCGATACCCCGGCATACGAATGTCCATGAGCGCGAATTCTGGCAAAGGCCCATCTTGTGATCCACTTTCCACTTTATCAAGCCATTCCCAAGCTTCTGCACCACTTTCAAATACGATGGGTGTATGCCCCCATACTTGCGCTAACATACTGACTAAATTGCGAATATCGGCTTCGTCTTCAGCAATCATCCAATACACAGTGCGCCTCGCCTATTTTATCAACCTTGTTACCCAGTATAAACTCTAATAGATTGTATAACCCTTAACGCATGCTGTCGATAATTTTGTTGTACCATATCTCCATCTTATGACTATCACGAATTGGTTTGTAAATCGTTGTGGGGTAGTTGAAAAATTGCGCAAGGTAGTTGATAATATACCCCAGTAATCTGTTGCTCGATTTGGGTTGATATGCCCAGCGACAGTATCAGGTATCATCAAGACGACGAAAGGTGGCATGACCCTTGTCAACATGGATGGTTGTAGAAGACGAACCGGATATTTACGAAGTTCTGCTGGCAATGTTTGAACTATGGGGCATCGAGGGTGTGGCCTTTGTCGATGGTGAAGAGGCCGTAGCTTGGATTGAAGATGTGGATAATGAGCGTTTTCAAGGTGAGCTTCCCGAACTGGCTTTGCTAGACATTCGTTTGCCGGGTACTGTGTCCGGCCCCGATGTTGGCGCGCGTCTTCGTAAAAGCCCTATTTTGGGCAATATGGCTATCGTTTTCATCACGGCATATAAGCTTTCTCCAGAAGAGGAAGATGCCGTCATGAAAAAAGCAGATGCGGACCGTTTGATTTACAAACCCTTGCCGCGTTTTGCAGAGTTACAGCCGATGTTAGAATCAATTATTGCAACGCGCCGTAAGGCCGCTCAACCGCCTTCCAGCGATAAATAAACGGAGTTTGTCATGCGCAACGTAGCGCCTTATGCCTCTCTCGTGCGGCGTTCTCGCCAATTTCTGTTGGTGGCTTTTGTTGTCGCCGCGGCGGGGGTGTTTTTCGCCATTGTCGGGCTTGGCTTGTTTGTCATC
>WGEI01000095.1 GCA_015492875.1 Anaerolineae bacterium
CAGCTATCTTTAAGCCTTGTAGCCCCGCTTTTTCTGCGATTTCTCGCACCTTTGCCCCCGCGCCTTTCGGGTTTAGGCCGCCCCCGTTGGTGATGAGTGGGATGCCGCGCTCAAATGCTTTGGGAAGCACTTTGGTAGCGATAATTTCGATGTCAAATGTATACCCGCGCGAAGGGTCTTTCATGCGGTCTTTCTGCAAAATAGCCAGTGTTAACTCTGCCAACGCCTCAAAACAGACAACGTCAACATGCCCCCCCTCAATCATAGGCAGGGCATTGAGCACGTTGTCCCCATAAAAACCTTCTGCCGAACCAATTCTATATGTCATAAGCCTTAACGGGGATTCATGTTCTCTAGTTTAGCGATGATGCTGAGCATAATTTCATCAGCCCCACCCCCAATGCTCAGCAGGCGTGAATCGCGGTAATAGCGTGAGATGGGCGTTTCTTCCATGTAGCCCATGCCGCCGTAGAATTGCAAGCAGGTATCGCCTACCTCTCTCGCCAAACGCCCCGCTTTCAGTTTGGCCATCGATGTGATTTTGGTGATGTGCATTTGGTCTGCACCATCAGCGATGAGCGCGGCACAGTGATAGCTTAACCGTCGCAACGCCTCTATTTCGGTGAGCAATTCCGCGAGTTTGAACTGTATCCACTGATTAGCAATCAGGGGCTTGTTAAAGGCTTTGCGCTCTTGTGTATAGCGAATGGTCTGGCGGACGGCGTTCTCCATGCCGCTGATTGCACTTAATGCACCAACAAGCCGTTCCACTTGGAACTGCTCCATTTGCATATAGAAGCCCATGCCCTCTTCGCCAATGCGGTTTTCTACGGGCACGCGCACATCTTCGAAGGCTAATACGGCGGTATCGCTGGAGTGATTGCCCATCTTCTTCAGTTTGCGGCTGACATTGAACCCTGGCGTATCTGTTGGCACGATGATGAGCGACATCCCATGATAATCCTCACCCTCTTCTGTCCGCGCTAGTAAACACACCCAGTCTGCCTGCGTGCCGTTTGTAATGTACATTTTCGAACCGTTAATGACGTAATGGTCACCATCACGTACCGCCCGGGTTCGGATGCGCGCTACGTCAGAGCCAGCATCAGGCTCTGTCACCGCAATGGCCGCCAGCATATCTCCAGCGATGGCGGGCGCTAAAAAGCGTTGCTTTAACTCATGTGAACCATATTTGGCCAATGCGGGCGTTGCCATATCTGTATGAACCAACAGCGCCATCGGGACGCCGCCACAGTTTGCCCGCCCCAACTCTTCCGCCAGCACAACAGTAAACCAAATGTCAGCTTCCATCCCGCCATATTCTTCCGGATAGCCCAGCCCTAAAAAGCCCAATTCTCCCATTTTTTTGATGAGGTCATGCAGTGGCGCTTCTCCCGCCTCCTCCCACTCATCAACGTAGGGATTAATCTCTTTGTCCACAAAACTTCGTACAGCCTTGCGGAACATTTCGTGCTCTTCTGTAAATGGATTGGCGAAACTTGTCGTTGAATTTGTAGTGACCATCTCATGCCTCTTAAATAACTAATCTTTAGCTATATGCGGTAGCAGCTTCGGCAAAATTGCCTGCGCCACTTCGTAGTTCCCCGTCTCTGTGATATGGATTAAATCATAAAATATCTGCCGCTCATCTTGGGCGAACAAATCGCTGATGACGAGCACATTATCTAACTCCGCTTCGGCAACCCGTTCCCGCACTAGCGCATCAACCTGTTGGAATAGCGCGATGAAACCGGGCATGTTGCGCTCAAGTTCTTCAAGAATGCCTTCTTCCACAGGCGTTAAACTCGTTTTGCTATATAGCGAGGGTTGCCACACAAAAATAACCTCTACATCAAATGCCTCTGCGACAGCTTCTATCATCTGTAAATTGGCGAAATAGCGTTCTGCAATCGCTTCAGCATCTGCCCCTGCTGTAGTGACTAGTGACCAATCATAAGCATCTAATGATGCTGCGGGCGGAATTAATACGGGCTGCCCTTGCCGCAATAGCCGCCCCGCCTCTACGTCCGTAATACGATTAACTTCTTGGTAGGGCAGGCCTGCACGTTCTTGTCTATATGCAGAAAGCACATCGTTAAACCCTTGATAAAAAATAGCAATATCTGGGGCTTGTCCTTGCGCCAATTGCATTTGGAACAAAATCATATCCTGCGTGCTAACATAGCCAGTTTGCCCGTAGTTGATAACTCGCTGCGGCGTATTATTTTCAGCTAACAAGCGCGCTAGATGGCCGGCAATGGTATATGCATCGCGTGCGCCTTCTCCCCACACTGTCGAACCGCCAAAAATACCTATCGTCAGCGCCTCCGCCCCTTCTGGCACATAAGACGGCGTGTAACGCAGTCCGTTGCTATCAATATGAATATATTGCCCCTCAAACGGCGCTACAACCCAGTAGCTATAGGGCAACCACTGAACCCGCGTTAGACTTTGCTCTGCCCAGAATTGTTGGGGGGCAGGCGGCGCTTCACCATCTTCCCAAAAGCTCAGCGCGCGATAGTCGAGCTGTCCGCGTAGTTTGTCCTCAAAACCAGTCACAATATTGAGGCGAGCGCTTAACAGATATAGCATGAGCACCAAGCCGCCGATGACAAATACCGCGCCAGTGATAGCCCATGAGTTGCGCGTGGCTTGCCACCAGCTTTCTAAGCGCTCTCTATGCAAAATGGTCACAATCAGCAGAAAGACCAATGACCAACAGAACAGGAGAAAACGTATTGGCCCCATGAGGAACGGCGCAATGTTATCAAATGCGATAGCGCCGATCAGGTTGGTCTCTAGCAACACAATAACGATAGCAAGATTCAGCCACCAACGCCCCAAAACTTTGGCGAGAATACCCATTATCCGATGGATTTGCGCTATTGGCGCTTTTGCCGCCCATACGATGCCGAGCAATAGCACAAGATTAAGCGCGCCCCACCCAATGTTAATGAGCGTTTGTATTTGGGCAAAACCAGCATCAGGAGAAGTTGGGCTGAATAAGTAAAAAATCCATGCAATCGCTGATGGGAGGAAAATGAGCAACATTAAACCCAAGATGCTGCGGGCTAGGGTAGCTACACCAGAATTTTGCGATTGTGTTGTCATCTGTGTCTATCCACTTTCTACATGCGGAAATTGCCGTAACGCGGGGTATCTTCATGAACCCAATCACGGTTGTACGTCATGGACAGACCTATCGTCAATACTTGTCGGGTATCTCGCGGATCAATAATGCCATCATCCCACACCCGCGCTGTCATATAATACGGGTCACTTTCTTGTTCAAACTTATAGCGCACCATAAACTTCATCTGTTCGATATGCTCTAAATCTGGCTCTTCTCCCCGTCGTTTAGCGGCGGCTTCTTGAATAATACCCAGTACGCCCGCTGCCTGTTCCGCGCCCATGACTGCCGTGCGGCTTGTTGGCCATGCAAAAAGCAGGGTAGGGTCATAAGAGCGCCCGCACATCGCATAATAGCCCGCACCATATGCACCACCGATGAGCACTGTGAATTGAGGCACTTGGCTATTGGCGACAGCATTAATCATTTGTGCCCCATGCTTGATGATGCCGCCTTCCTCATATTTTTGCCCAACCATAAAGCCTGTGATGTTCTGCAAATAAACTAGTGGCGTGCGTGCATGATTACACAGCTGGATGAACTGTGTGGCTTTTTGGGCGCTCTCTGAAAATAGAATGCCGTTATTGGCCAAAATGCCCACTGGAAACCCATTGATATGAGCGTGCCCACAAACTAGGGTAGAGCCATAATCGGGTTTGAATTCCATGAAGCGCGAACCGTCGACGATGCGCGCTATAACTTCTCGCATATCTAATGGCTTGCGAATGGTATCTATAGGAACAATACCCAGCAGCTCATTTGGGTCATAAAGTGGCTCTTCTGGCGGTTGTAATTGGGCATGAATAGTTTTTTGCCAGTTGAGATTTCCCACAATATGCCGCCCAATTCTTATCGCGTCAGCATCATCTTCTGCCAAATAGTCTGCTAAGCCAGAAACCCTCGCGTGCATTTCAGCCCCGCCCAACGATTCTTCATCGACTTCCTCGCCTGTCGCCATTTTCACCAGTGGAGGGCCGCCCAAAAACGCCAGCGCTTTCCCCCGCACAAAAACAGTATAGTCACTCAATCCAGGGATATAAGCCCCGCCAGCTGTGCTATTGCCGAATACGAGCGATATTTGAGGAATGCCCATTGCGCTCATACGCGCTTGATTGGCGAAAATTTGCCCGCCAGGGACGAAAATATCCGCTTGATGCGGCAAATTAGCGCCACCACTTTCGACTAGATAGATAGTAGGCAGCCGATTATTGGCAGCTATTTCCTGCACGCGCAAAGATTTTTTCAGAGAGATGGGATAAGTCGTGCCGCCCTTGATGGCTGGGTTATTGGCGTTAATCACACACTCAACGCCATTGACAATCCCGATGCCAGTAATGACACCAGCACCCGGCGTCTCATTGTCATACATGCCATACGCCGCGAGGCTGCTCAGCTCTAAAAACGGCGTTCCAGGGTCCAACAATAACTCTAAACGTTCACGTGGCAATAATTTCCCGCGTTCCAGCATACGCTTCTTTCCGCGCTCGCCCGCATTGCGCACACTCGCCTGTCTTTCCTCTAAAGTTTGTACTAATTTCAAATTGTGCTGGTAACGTTCTTGATATTCTTCACTTCTGGTATCAACATGCGTCTGAATAATGTTCATAGGCTTTTCTAATCATGATTAGATTAATTTCTCACTTAATCATATCCAGCTATCCGCCAAATCGCAATAAATCCCCATTCTCGTTTTATACTTTATGCCCAATGAACCCCTAACCTTTTGGGGGAGGGAAGAATGAATAGGCTTCTATACTTACAGGCTTTCCAATCAGCGCTAGCGCGCAAGGGGGCACGGCTTTTCCGTAAGTATTGCACTTAACCCGCGTTGAATTTGCTGTTGAGCCTATTTGCAAGCTTTTCAACAAGAAAGCCTCATCAGCCTGTTGAATTACGCCTCTTATAACGATTTGGCAATCTAGCCTTTGCTCTATTTGAAGATTTCTCACCTTCGAGTCTTATGAATGAATAATAAGGCAAGCCCCCTCAAAATTGGGGGCTTTTTTACTCCTATAATGTATAAATAGCGAAATCATCGTTCATGAAGAGTGATTTTTCTTTTGCTTTTTCATAATTTATGCTACCTTTATCTCTTTAGTTGCAAGTTCAGAAACAAAGGCCGTTAACCTATGTTCAAGAGCTACATCGCTCCCGACGAGCGGCGCGAAGCCGATCGCAAGTTGCCACGCTTGATGGTGGAAGGGCTACTATTAGGCGGCTCAGGGATGGGCGTGTTGGCGCTCATTTTTGAAATTGCTGCCGACGCCTTCAGTGTTGCCGCATATCAAACTCTATTGGCCATTTATGGCGCGGCAGGCTATCACGACATCGCCATTATGGCGTTTGTTGTTCTTTCTGTCATGCTTTACTTTGGGATTGTGCCTGCTTATAAAGCTGGTGCGTATTTGCGCCCCAATGCCGGCGGTAGCGGTCCACTGGTAGAGGCAATAGGCCCAGTACGGCTACGTTTCCTGTCGTGGGCTGGTGCAAGTCTCTTTTTCATTGACGCGATTTTGACCATTATCATCAGCTCCATTTCTGCGGCTGATGTCACTATGCTCTTCTTGCCACAGTTAGCAGACGTACGCATTCTGCTTGCTGAAGTCTATGCGTTTTTCATTATGGCGGTTTTGGTTGCGCTTGGACCAAAGCGTGCTGTGCCGCTTTTCCTATTGGGCGGTGGGGCGTTCACGATTTTCACCATCTTTTCTTTGGCTTTTGTTGGTGTAAACGCTGCTTTACATCCCGAATGGGCTATTTTGACAAATGGTATCGTGCACAAATTGGAAGTGACAGGTGTTGCTGAGCACGTGGTGCGGGTGCAACAGGACATTGGCGCGTTATCGTTGGCGACAATGATTGGTCTATTTTTCCGCTCAATGAGTAGCGCTATGTTGGGTTTCTCGGGCTATGAAGTCATTCCCGCTAGTGGTAAACATGCCGCCCGCCCCAAGTGGAAAGTCATCAACACGGCATTAGTTATTGCGGCTATCTTCCTAATTGGTACGGGCATCTTTCAGCTATTTGCGGCCAAAGCATGGAATATCCCCGCCACCGAAGGTTACAGTACCTTGCTCATAGAGTATGAGATTGTCGCTGCGCAAACATTGGGCAACGGCATTGATATGGAAAACCTTGAGGCAGAAGTTGCGGAAGTTGCTACTTTCCCCCGCATTCGGGAAGAAGCCCTTGACTTCCTTGAACGCCAGATGGAGGAGGGCATTATCCCCCGCTTAGAAGGAGAAGAACTAGAGGCCAAAATTAACGAGTTGGCTCGCTCTGTCGCTCTCGCAGAAGTTGTAGAACGCTCACTTCAAGGCACAGGCGGGCAGGTTCTCCTAATTGTGGCTGGCGCGCTCTTGGCCATTATCTTGCTACTAGCACAGGGTGGCGGCTATGTTGGTGGCGCTGCCGTGGCGGCTAATGCAGCACGGCTTGGGCGTTTGCCCAGCTTTTTTAAGGATGATCGCATTGGCATCGCGGTGATTTGGGGTATTGCGGCTATGCTCATCCCCATCATCCGTGAAGTGGTTGTGGTGGAATCTTACTACGCCTTTGGCTTTGTCAGTGCTTTCGTTATCACTAGCACCACAGTGTACTTTGTGCGTAAGGATGCACTGAAAGAGCGTGGGATTAAACCCGGCTCACCAGAGGCGCGCTCCCTCCGCTTTGCTGGCTTGCGGGGTATGATCGCCAGCTACATCATGGCTATTGTCCTCATTACCCAGAAAACTGAAGCGCTGTTGCCGATTACCATTGCCGCAGCTTTAATCACGGCAGCGCAGATTTACATTTCTCGCGGCGGCTGGCGTTTGCGTTCTGAGGAAGAAATTGCTATCAAGCCTGTACCCGGCAAGATGCCATCTTATGTCTGTGGCTGGCAGCGTGCTCTTGATGAAGCTCGCCAACGTGGTGTTGCAGACGCTGTGAACGAATTGATTGATCACGAGAAAATGGTCAAGTTTAATGTTGAACCTCAGCGTATACGCCGCTTAGTGATGTATTTGCATAACATTTCGCCAGAATATATGTATCGCAATGACCTCAACAGCCACCATGACCATGAGCACGCCCCAGAGCCAAGTTTAGAGCTTGAAGCAGCCTATATGGACGCCTATAACCGCAAACAAGAGTTGCTAGATGAAATCGAGTTCTACTCTCACTATGGCATCTTCACCTTTGTCGATAAGTATTATCACAACTGGGTAAATACAGAAACGGGGCGCGATGCCACAGTGGTGCAACGGGCGATGTTGGGCATTCTCTTCCCCTTAACGGACCCGGAGGAAATTTGGCGGCAATACCGTGAGTATCGTTGGATGAAGCAGCCTGAACCAATCTGGCAGTTTGCTCGTGAGCGTTATCGCTGGGCGAAAGACCAATGGCCAAACCTGAGCGACCGTATCACCACAATCTGGACTTTGCAAGATTTGGGGCTGGTTGATAAAGACTTAGACATCAAAATGGTCATTTCCGTCAGTGCCGCTAACGATTTACGCGAAGTGGGTATTCATATGAAAACAAGTGGTCAGGAAGACATTGATGTGCGAGAAGTGCCTTCAACGAAACAAGATGACGATGATAGTGACGAGGTGTAATCACCCTTAACATTAAGGGGGAGTGTGAAACAGGCACTCCCCGTTTTAATTATCTACAGGCAATGTGACGTAAAATGTAGACCCCTCTCCTAAGCGGCTTTCTAAGCCGATTTTCCCCTGATGAGATTCTACCAGTTTTTTCACAATGGCAAGGCCTAGCCCCGTGCCTTCGATGCTGTCCGTTTCTGGCCTGCGAACCCGGTAAAAACGATCGAAAATATGGGTTTGATCTTCCGGGCTAATACCTAAGCCGTTATCTTTCACTTCCACCCTCACCATCATGCCCCGCAATTCAGCTGCCACTGTGACGTGCCCTTCAGGTGGCGTATATTTGATAGCGTTGCTCAATAGATTGGTAAAAATTTGACGCAGCTTACCCCGTTCCCCTCGCACAGGTGGTAAATCAGTGGGCACTCGAACCTCTAATGTCATTTGCTTATTTTCTGCACTACCCTTCACAATCTCAACGCAGCTTTGAATAACTTCGTAAATAGGCACAGGGGCAAATTGTATATTCTCGCCGCTTTCGATACGTGCCAAGTCTAGCAAGTCATCAATCAGTTGCCGCATGTTCTGTACAGATTGGTTTAACATGCCCATGAAACTTGTTGAGCGCTCATCGAATTCATTGAACATTTGCAACAAGTCTAAATAGCCAGACATGACACTGAGTGGCTGTTTCAGGTCATGCGATACAGTGTCAATCAGCTCGTTTTTAAGCGCGTCCATCTCCTTGAATGGTGTGATGTCCTGTAAAACGATGATCCACCCTATGTTTTCCTGTGGCGTCGCGCTGGCGTGGTAAACTCGTTTGTTAGGTAGTTCGATTTCACCAATGATGCGTTCATTGGCTTCAACTGCGCGCTGGAAAAATTTATTTATCCCTGTATGAGTGATAATATCTGAAAATGTTTGACCAATGCCGCCATCTGGCCCCAAACGTAATACTGACCGCGCCACGTCATTGCTCAAGGTAATACGTCTTTCTTCATCAATCACTAAAACAATATCGGCAATATTGCGCAAAATTTGAGCGAGTTTAATGCGCTCTTGAACGGTTTCGGTGAATAAGCGCGCATTATCAATAGCCACGCCCGCCCTTGTCGCCAACTTTTCTACAAAAGTTTGATGTTCATCCGTAAAGCCATTGAGCTTGTAGCTTTCTAAAGAAATAATTGCAACCACGCGATTCTCTCGCATTACAGGCACTGATAGATGGGATTTTACATTGGGGTCTAGAGGGATATAGTTTGGGTCTATAGTGACATCGGGGATATTTTCCGCTAGGCCACTTCTAGCGACACGGTGCGCAATCCCCTCTCCATATTCACGGCGCAACAACGCTCTTTGTTCTGCGGTTGAAGTATATCCATAGTCAACCGCTACCTGTAAGTTATTGCTAGCCGCGTCATATAGCGCCAATGAAGCGACATGCGCATTCGTGAACCTCAGCGCCCAATCGAGCGTCATCGTAAAAACCGTGTCGAGCGCCATCGTATCATTAAGTTCTTCATCGATACGATGCATGATGTTCATTTCTTCTAGCGTAGCGTTCAACCGAGTGATTGTCTCGCTATGGGTACGTGCGTTATAGATAGCGCTACACAAGCAAGGGATAATGGCTTTCAATATCCCCTGCATTTCATCAGATGTCGATTCTGCCCCCACATCAATGATCAATAGCCCTAGTAATTGTTCATCGATGAGTAGCGGCACAAAATATAAATGTTCTGCCTTTAATAGCCTTGATAGCTCACCTAAACGAGTATTGGTATCAGGATATTCATCAAGACGAACAATCTGCCCCTGCATTAATGGATATAGCGTGCTTTCAGAAGTAATCCCCTGTAAGCTGATGAAGGTTTTTTCCAGCGCTTCTTGTGCTTCTGGCAATACTCTTGAGGTTGCACCATAGATAAGCCCGCTAGATTCGTCGTTGAGCGCGAAGATAACCGCGCGGTTACATGACGAAATCGCACACACAACCTCAACTATTTTCGCCAGCATTTCATCCCAAGATAAAATTTTGCTGAGCGCCTGTATGGTCGTATGAATGGCGTTAAGATGTTGTTGTGCATCATCAACCATCGACTGATTCTTCCTTGTTAAACTGAGGGATTGTGGTTTTTGCTGTTCTGTCAAGAGCTTACTCCATCCCACTTTTATTGTGATAGTAGTAGCTTGCTTTAAGATCTATTATAGCCAACTTCGATTTTTGCGACTGTGCCATACCTGTCATTCTGGTGTATCTCCTAGAGTATAACATGTTCAGTTTAGCTCATTCTTGACACTGCGCAGACCAATGCCTATAATGTATGACACTTTGCGGGTGTAGCTCAGTGGTAGAGCACCTGCTTCCCAAGCAGGGTGTCACGGGTTCGAGTCCCGTTACCCGCTCTGCAATGTACCGTCCACTATGAAGGTGGGCGGTTTGTTTTTCAGAATTGACGTAAGCAACCCTGCGGTTTAGAATGGCACTGCTTAGGTGTTGTGTGTTTTTACACCTCACCATTACCTGGAAATCTGAGTCCTCCGGAACAGCCGGGGGTGAATCTTTGCCGAGGAGTTTTTAACGTGGCTGATGTAGCATTAGAAGCACAAATCCGCACCGTCACCGGCAAAAAGGTTAAGGTGTTGCGCCGTCAAGACCTTATCCCCGGCACGGTCTATGGCCCTAAAACCAAGCCGCTGTCTGTTCAATTTCAGCGGCGCCCGCTAGAAGTTGCCCTTATGCGCGCAGGCGGTACACAAATTATCGACTTGAATATCGATGGTAAGACCTATGCCGCTTTGGCGAAGGACGTGCAGCGCGATGTGCTGCAGGGCAGTATCTTACATGTCGATTGGTATATCATTGATGCCGATACCCCCATTCGTGCTGATATTCCCATTCATCTCATTGGCGAAAGCCCGGTGGTTGCTTCACGTCAGGGTGTTTTGATCACTGGCTTGAACTTCCTCTCGGTAGAAATTTTGCCGCGCTATCTGGTTGATCAAATCGAAGTTGATATTTCTGTCCTAGATGAAATTGGTAAACAAATTCAGGTATCGGATTTACAACTCGATAACATGACCGTCCTCAGCGACGAAAATGAGGTTATCGCTGGTGTGGTATACTCCTCTGCTGCCCGTGCTGAAGAGGCGGAAGAAGCAGAAGCAGAAGAGGCCGCAATGCCCAGTGAACCAGAAGTTATCAGTAAGGGCAAGTCCGAAGAAGAGGAAGACTAGTTTTACATCTTCCTATAATACAGCGAACAAAACAGGCGAGCACTTAGCCCGCCTGTTTTTGCTTGTGTTTCTGTGCAGGGGTTTTTTACGCGCTAGGCACATTGCCGTTACTTTGAGCGGCTTGCTCTTTTTTCTTCTCGACCGTCTCCTTATTGACGACGGCAATTCCCGCCACAATATCATCTTCATTCAGCGTGATGATGGAAACGCCGCGCGTGCTTCGCCCCGTTTCACGAATTTCGCTCAGTTGAGTGCGTAATACAACACCGCCCCGGGTGATAACCAAAATTTCGTCGTTTTCGTTGATACAACGCATTGCCACAATGGGGCCTGTTTGCTCATAATGGGTGAGTGTGCGCGCGCCATAGCCATACCGTGACTGGCGCGAGTAGTGCTCAAGGAGCGTTCGCTTGCCATAGCCATTGGCGGTCACAATCAGCACATGGGTATGCTGTGGCCCAATAATATCCATC
The DNA here is from genome assembly GCA_015492875.1 of Anaerolineae bacterium. Lineage (GTDB taxonomy): Bacteria > Chloroflexota > Anaerolineae > Aggregatilineales > Phototrophicaceae > S146-30. Next base: position 11,430 of record WGEI01000095.1, read on the forward strand.
CCCGCGAGGCGGTCCCCTCCGTAAAATTTCATCGCATTAACGCCCGCTGCAGGCCGCCCCATAACCCGAACTTCGCTCTCATGAAAGCGGATACTTTGCCCATGTTCTGTGACTAAAATAATATCTTGGTCTCCATTGGTGAGTTTGACCCATCCCAACTCGTCGCCTTCGTTTAAGCCCATGGCGATTAAACCGCTTGGGCGAACATCGACAAACTCATGGAGATGCACACGCTTAACCCGTCCTTGACGTGTGGCCATGATGAAATAGGCTTCTTCAACATCAAATGAGGAGACGGGCAAAACGGCTGTAATGCGTTCATCATCATCCAATGGCAAAATGGTATGGATGAGCGCCCCTCGTGCCGCGCGGCTACTCTCATGAATATGGTAAACTTTGCGCGCGTATACCCTCCCACGGTCGCTGAAGAAGAGCACCGTGTCTAATGTGCTGGCCGCAAACATATCTTGCAGCGCGTCTTCTTCCCGTGTTTGCATGCCAATGACACCCTTGCCGCCGCGATGCTGAGCGCGATAGGCCGCCGCCGGCACGCGCTTAATGTAGCCGTTGACCGTTAGTGAAATGACGACATCCTCTTCACGGACAAGGTCGGCTTCATCAAAATCGGCATGTCCATATTCAATTTGTGTGCGGCGTTCATCACCATATTTATCGGTGACTTCGTTTACATCATCACGGATGAGTTCCAGAATTTTTTGCGGTGATGCTAGTAAAT
>WGEI01000096.1 GCA_015492875.1 Anaerolineae bacterium
GGAGACTGACTGCCCCCACACCCCCACTTTAAGGACTATCGCCCTTAAAAATCTTGTTAGGGGTGTCATCGGGCATGGCGCGAGGATAGACTCTAGCGCCAAGTTCACCTTTATCTCATTTTGCGAATGCATCGCATTCGCCCAACGGGGTCAAGGGGGCTTCGCTCCCTTGTGGGAGTGCGAGGGCGAAGTCCTCGCAACAACTTTGCTTGCAGACAGTGTCCCGCATAACAGCAGCGCCTGCTCAAATAGCATGAAAACTTGGCCAAAAGCCCCATAACGCGCCACAATATAAGCCACATAGCAACAGCCATAACATAGGAGCGATTTATGGGCATTCTATTCCAAGGCGGCACCATCATCACCGCCACCGAAACGGTACAAGCAGACTTGCTTGTCGAAGGCGAGACCATAGCCCTCATCGGCCAAAATCTCAATTCCGAAGGTCATGAAACGGTCGATTGCACGGGCAAATACCTCATGCCCGGCGGCATTGACGTACACACCCACCTCGATTTACCATTTGGCGCAACATCCAGCAACGATGATTTTGACATCGGCCATATGGCGGCGGCCTTTGGTGGCACAACAACGCACATTGACTTCGCCACCCAGCGCCACGGCGAAACACTGGCGCAAGGGCTAGAAAAGTGGTGGCGCAAGTCGGAGGGCATCGCCCAAATTGACTATAGCTTCCATATGCAAATGACCGACCCGCGCGACGACGTACTCGACGAAATCCCCTCGCTGCTCGATGAAGGCATCACCACCCTCAAGCTCTTTTTGGCCTATAAAACCATGTACCAAATCAGCGATGGTGAATTCTTCCGCGTGATGCAGCGCGCCGCAGAGCACGGTATGATGGTCATGGTGCACGCGGAAAATGGCGATATAGAGGACATCTTGCGCCCGACACTCATCGCACAGGGCAAAACCGAACCGTACTGGCATGCGCATTCCCGCCCGCCGGAAATTGAAGGCGAAGCCACCAACCGCGCTATCATGATGGCCGCCCTCAGCGGTTGCCCGCTCTATGTAGTCCATATGACTTGCCAACAATCGGTTGAAGCGCTGCGGCGGGGGCGCACACAGGGCTACCCCGTCATGGGCGAAACCTGTACTCAATACTTTTTCCTCACGGCAGAGCATCTCGGTTTGCCCGATTTCGAGGGGGCGAAGTATGTTTGCTCGCCACCCTTGCGCACCGAAGACGACCAAGAAACCCTGTGGCAAGCGATACAAGATGGCACGTTGCAAGTGGTCAGCACCGACCATTGCGATTTTTGGTTTGAAGGCGGGCGCGGCCCTTGGCAAGCATGGGCACAAAGCCACCCGAAGGGCGATTGGGCGGCCTATGAGCGCCAAAACCCGAACTACCGCCGCCCCGGCAAAGAACTAGGCCGCCACCGCTTCGACAAAATCCCCAACGGCTTACCCGGTATTGAAGACCGTATGCTGGTCATGTGGGAAGCGGGGGTGAATGGCAAGCGCATTTCGCCGATGAAATTCGTCGAACTCCATTGCACGAACCCGGCCAAAATCTTCGGCATGTATCCGCGCAAAGGCACGCTCATGCCCGGCGCTGACGCCGACATATTGGTGTGGGACCCCGAAGCCGAACACGTCCGCAGCGCCGCCACGCATCACATGCGCTGTGATTACAACGTCTACGAAGGGATGCGCTGCCGCGGCAAGCCGGTACAGGTTTACTTGCGCGGGCGCAAAATCGTCGATGGCGACCGCTGGCTGGGTGAAAATGGCTATGGCCAATTCATCAAGCGCCAACCCAACGCCCCCATTCTGTGATACTATCTAGGCCAACGCTGAAAAAAAACTCGTTTTTAGAAGGAGCACGTTATGAGCCAAAAAACCGCCGACTTAAAAGCCCGCCATGACGCTGTGTTGTTCCCCGCCGTCACCCAATACTATGGCGATAGCCCCATCGCCGTAGACCATGCTAAAGACCAGTATATTTGGGATATTGAGGGTAACCGCTATCTCGATTTCTTCGGCGGCGTCCTCACCGTGAGCATTGGCCATGCCAATGACTACGTCACTGAGCGCATGATAGAGCAGATTAAGCGCGTGCAACACACCTCCACGCTTTATCTGACCGAACTCATGGTACAGGTGGCGGAAAAGGTGGCGGCTTTAGCGCCGGGGCGTCTGCAAAAATGCTATTTCACCAACAGCGGCAGCGAAGCCAACGAGACCGCTATCCTCGCCGCGCGCATGTACACCGGCAACAACACCATCATCGCCCTGCGCCACGCTTATTCTGGCCGCACCACCACCGCCATGAGCATCACCGCCCACGGCACATGGCGGCTTTCGCCCGTGATTGACCCAGAAGTGCGGCATGTGCGCGCCCCTTACGCCTATCGCGCCCCCTTCGAAATGACCGAAGAGCAACTCATCGAGCTTTGCGTGCAGGACTTTGAAGAGGTTTTGGCTACTACCACGAACGGCAAAATTGCCGCCTTCATCGCCGAACCTATTCAAGGCGTAGGTGGGTTTGTCGTGCCCCCGCAGGCATACTTCAAGCGCATCATGCCCTTAGTTAAAGAAGCCGGCGGTGTGTTCATCGCGGATGAAGTGCAAACAGGTTGGGGGCGCACCGGCAGCAAGTGGTTCGGCATCGAACAATTCGGCATCGAACCCGACATCATGACCTTCGCCAAAGGCATGGCCAATGGCGCGCCCATCGGTTGTACTATCGCCACACCAGAAATCGCCGAAGCCCTGCAAGGCATGACCTTCTCGACTTTTGGCGGCAATCCCGTCACGATGGCCGCCGCGCTGGCCACGATTGAATACATTGAGCAAAACGACCTGCTCACCAACGCTGCAGAGCGCGGTCAACAGCTCCGAACGCACCTCGAAGCACTGCAAGCGGAATTCCCCTATATTGGTGACGTGCGCGGCATGGGCTTGATGCAAGGGGTGGAGATTGTGCAACCGAACACGAAAACGCCCGACCCAGCACGGACTGCTGCCTTTATGAATGCCGCTCGCCAACATGGACTACTCATTGGCAAAGGCGGCCTCTATGGCAACGTGTTGCGCATCGCGCCGCATCTCAACGTCAGCGCCGAAGATATTGAGACAGGCGCGCAAATCCTCGCCAAAGCCGCCGCCGATGTCGCCAACTAACGACTGATGCACAAAGGGCGCTCTGGAATAAGGGCGTCCTCAATAGTTGCAGATGGCATCAATGGGGGAACATTTATCTTTTGCACACTTCATATAAGTCGGCATCAGCATCCCAAGATATGAGTTTATCTCCAAAATAGAGATTGGAATTTCGTTCATCCCTTTTTCATCTTGCAGCGCCGAGCTGAAGTTTTCACCCTCGCAAAACCTTTGGCATGGGCCAGCGCCCCGCGTAACAGCAGCGCCCCACACAACAACTTCACATCACAAACTTCATCCCCGCTCAATATGCCTTTACGCTATAATGAACATAAGTAGCGTTGTGGAACGGAATGCACCATGAGCAGAAAAACCACCCCCACCCCACAACAGAAATTGCAGTCAAAACGCCAGCAAATACTCGCACTTGCTGCCCGCCATGGCGCGCGCAACCTCCGCGTTTTTGGAAGCGTCGCCCATGGCACAGCCACCACCGCCAGCGATATAGACTTCCTCATCGCACCCAACCCCGCATGGAGCTTACTCGATCATATCCGCTTCAAACAAGCATTAGAGATGCTGCTCGATTGCCCCGTTGATGTCATCATAGATGACACCTTGCACCCGCGTATCAAAGAGCAAGTTCTGCGAGATGCCCAACCTCTATGAAAGACCCGCGCCTGTATCTTGAGCATATCCTAGAGGCCATCACGCGCATTGAAACCTATACCCGTGAAGGGCGTGCTGCCTTCATGCAATCGACATTGATTCAAGATGCTGTTGTGCGTAACTTCGAGATTATAGGAGAGGCGACCAAACGTTTGCGCAAAAGTTACGCGAACAATATCCCACTGTGCCATGGGGCGAAATCAGCGGTTTTCGGGATGTGCTCATTCATGCTTATCATCGTGTGGATTGGAATGAAGTGTGGCTTACCATCGAGCGTGCCCCCCCTTTCAAACAACAAATCGAACATATCTACCAAACGCTGAAAGATAAGCCTTCTTCATAATAATTTCGCCGCTCCCATTTCACCAACTAATGGGGGCTGACTGCCCCCTATCCCTGTCTCAGGGCTAATCGTCAAGGCCGATTAGCCTTAAAAATCCTGTTTCGAATATAAACAAACTCGGCGCTAGGACAGACTGCCACAGCAATCCATCCCCAGCGCCAAGCTCACATTTACTCCATTTTGCGAATGCAACGCATTCGCCTAACGGGGTCAAGGGGGCTTCGCTCCCTTGCAGGGTGCGGGACAGCGTCCCGCATAACAGCA
>WGEI01000097.1 GCA_015492875.1 Anaerolineae bacterium
CCATTAATGCCGGCATCAGCGGGATTTGTCGGGGTTGGCGGGGCGGGCGTGGGCGTGGGCGTCGGCGCGGCGGGTTGGGTCGGCGTGCTGGTGATGATGAATGGCTCGGTTGGCGTTGCTGTTGGCGGGGCGGGCGTGGGCGAAGCGGCGAAGGTCGCCGTTACAACAACCGCACTACCCGTTAATTCCCCCACCGGTACAGCGGTCGGGGCGGCGTTGCAGGCGGCAAAAAGCCAGATAAAAAGCAGGGGAAACAGTTTTTGTATATCGCGCATAAACCAATTCGCAGGCTAAACGTCAAGGAACGTGGGTGGTATAAGCATACTTTTGACTGTATCATCTCTCAAGTGTTGGTTAAAATGCAAAATTGAACAAGTAAGCTTGAGTAGAAGATTAAAGGGTTATCACTATGACGCGAGCATTTCGCCTCTCCCGCTTATTACTGGCCATCGTGCTCTTACTGGTTGCCACAAGCGTTTTGGCACAGGCTGGCGGGCTGGGAACGACGATTGATACAGTCAATGCGCGCAGCGGGCCGGGCACGAATTACGATGTGATAGGCATCGTTCACTCGCTCACCCGCGTCATCTTTGAAGGGCGTACCCAAATTGGCGATTGGGTACTTGTGCGCACGCAAGACGGCAGCGTGCGTGGCTGGGTAGCCTCGCGCTATATTGATTTTGATGACGGCGTAGAGCTGGCCTATTTACCTGTTACTGGCGAACTGCTAGGCCCCGCACCTGCGAGCAGCAGCCCCGCCGAAAACACCGCGCCGTCAGCAGCGCCAGCCGCCCCGCCCCTGCCTAGCAGCAGCGGCAATGCTTACACTGCCACGTCGATTTCGCCGCTCAATGTGCGCAGCGGGCCGGGCATCAACGCCGATGTGCAGGGCACTATCGATGCAGAGCAGCAAATCGTCATTGAAGGGCGCACCCAAATTGGCGATTGGCTACTGGTTCATGTAACCGATGGCAGCGTGCGCGGCTGGGTGGCTTCGCGTTATGTGGATTTTGATGCTGGCGTGGAGATGGCCTATATCCCGGTGGTGAATAGCAGCGCCCCAACCACCGCCACCACGAACACAACGACGAACACGAGTGCGCCCGCCCCCGTCGCCGTGAATACCAGCGGCGGCATCAGCGGGACAACGACCACCATACTCAACATGCGCAGTGGCCCCGGCGTGGAACATGATGTCATTGGCGAATTGAGCGCTAGCGCAACCGTGACGATTTTAGGGCGCAACGCCATGAGCAGCTGGCTCTATGTCCAAACGCCCGATGGCGCGCTCAGTGGCTGGGTATCTGCCCGCTATATGCGCTTTGGTGGCGATGCTGTATTGGCGAAGTTAGCGGTCATCGATGATAATGGCGATGTCGTTGCCGCCGCCCCAACAGAAGGCGAAGCAGAGGCAGGCGTGACACCGCCGCCGAGCGACGTTTTGGCGGGCGATGTGCCTGAAGGCGATATTGACGCTATGGTCGAGCGCCTGATGAATACGCCTGTTTTATATAACATGACTAACGGCAATGTGCGCACAATTTTCGCACGTGGGCAATTATTGGGCAATAACCCGCATGTGTTCATGAAAGTTGGCGATAGCGTCACCGCTGGGCAGCCCTTCCTCTATGGCTTCGGTTTAGGGCAGTACAATCTTGGCCCCTATGCCCACCTGCAAGCGACGATTGACTGGTTCATGGTGCCCCCGCGCGAGGGCTATAATAGCTCTTGGACGAACGAAAGCTTGGCGGCACGCACGGGTTTCACCGTACCGGCGGTCTTCGATGGCCTATGGGTGAACCCCGAAATTTGTAGCGAAGGGCCAATTTACTGTGAATACAACCTGATTAAGCCATCGGTAGCGATTATCTATTTTGGCTCTCAAGATTTACAGATTTCCGCACCGTTCACCTTCCAATCCTATATGTACGGCATTGCAGAGGTATTGACAGAGCGCGGGGTGATACCTGTTTTCACCACTTTCGCTTATGACCCGGATATTCGCTATGCCGATACGGTACAGTTCAACAACATCATTCTGAACGTCGCCCGCGATTACAATGTGCCTCTCATCAACTTCTGGCGGGCGGCACAAGCCCTGCCCAATGGCGGCGTGATGGAAGATGACCCCGTGCACCTTTCGCAAGGGCCAACGTTCTACTCCTTCAATGGGGAAGAGAATTTGTATGGCGTGACGCTGCGCAACCTGCTCACCTTGCAAGCGCTAGATGAAATTCGGCGCGGCGTGTTGGTCGCTGGCGGCTGAGTAAACGACGCTTGGCCTACTCAAGCCCCCGAAAAATGCGGGCTTGTTTATAATAGAAGTAAGTATCGGGGGCGCATCACCGCGCCCCTTTGATTGTGAAGTATAGGGTGAGGTTTTTGGGATGTTAAAACGACTCATGTTTACGATATTGAGCGTGCTATTGTTAGCAGTCACTGTGCAGGCGCAGGCGCTAAGCGGCGTTACGACCACTATCCTCAACGTCCGTAGCGGGCCAGCAACGACATATACCCGCATTGGCCTCTTGACCGACGGGGTCACGGTGCAGGTGGAGGCGCGCAACGAAGCGGGCGATTGGCTGCTGGTCAACGGCGGGGGCATGCGCGGCTGGGTGGCCGGGCAATATGTGTCGCTCAATGGCGATGCGGCCTCATTGCCCGTTAGCGGCGAGATTATCGCCCCGCCACAGGGCAGCGGCTCAACCTATGGCGGCAAGACCATCTCCACGCTCAATGTGCGCAGTGGCCCCGGCACGGACTTCAGCACAATCACCACTATCGCCTCATTACGCCGCGTGGTGATTGAAGCGCGTAACAACGTCGGCAATTGGTTACTCATCCATTCGCAAGATGGCAGCATACGCGGCTGGGTGGCTACCCGTTACGTCAATTTTGATGACGATGTCAGCTTGAGCGCGATACCCGTCAGCCAAGAGGTGATTGGGGGCGCGCCCGCACCGCAACAACCAGCCGAACAAGCCGCATCTGCCCCAGCAGCAGCGGGCATCATGACGGGCGTCACTACAGCCACGTTGAACGTGCGCCCTGGCCCCTCCACATCGAATAACAGCATCGCACAAGTAGCCTATAATACCCGTTTGGCGATTGAAGCGCGTAACCCAAGCGGCCAGTGGTTGCTGGTACATACAGAAGATGGCAGCGTGCGCGGGTGGGTGGCGGCGGCCTATGTGCGGGCGGGCGATACCAGCGCCTTACCAGTATCAGAGGAGTTCGTCGGGTTGGATGCCAGCGGCTCTACGCCATCGCTGGAATTGCCCGATGCCGATAGTCAGCGGCTTTATGACCGCCTGATGAATACGCCCATTTTGCACAATATGGTCAATGGCACGGTTGTGGCGCTTTTTGAACGCGGGCGTGAACTGGGTAACAATCCCCACGTGTTCATGCTGGTTGGCGATAGCGTCACCGCTGGACAGCCCTTCCTCAAAGGCTTTGGGCAGGGCAATTATGACTTAGGCCCCTA
>WGEI01000098.1 GCA_015492875.1 Anaerolineae bacterium
ATGTACGGGGGTATCTATTCACCTTCACTCAAACGGAAGAAGCCTTTGCCGATGTGGTCGTCGCTGTCGATGCCACCACCCTCGCCGGCGAGCAAGCGCAATCTGTCGGCGTGACCTGCCGCACTGATAGCGAGTTTAATGGCTATGGCTACTACTTTGAAGTCGAGCCGAATGGTAACTTCTGGATGGGTTATGTCAATGAAGAAGGCGCGTTTAACCTGCTTTTGCCAGACCAAACCGCTTCCGCCGCCATCAATCAAGGTGTGAACGCCACTAATCAAATTGTCGCGGTTTGTGTGGGTGATTATCTGGCGCTATATGTCAATGGCGAGCTGATGGTGGAAGCCAACGATACCACTTTCACCGAGCCGGGACATGTCGGTGTTTTAGTGCGCAACTTCAATCAGGAAACGACGACAACCGCCTTCGCCGCTTTCGATAACTTCCGCGTGTGGTCGGCAGCGCGCCGTTAACAAGCTGCAGCTGTAAAAGCGATGGGGCGTGCTCTTGGGTGCGCCCTTTTTCATTGCGATAATTCGCTATAATCAGGGGCAAACTAATGATGAAGGGAACTCAGTTGTGAACAAGATGCGACGATTATTTTACCCGCTATTTTTGTTACTATTCACAACAAGTTTAGTATTGGCGCAAGATGACCTGCCGCAACCGCCCGATTTGAGCGTGGGGCTTGTGCCCGTGCGCACAGTTGGCCTCATCACTGCTGACCCATTTGACACCGAAGCCGCGTGGACGCCGTGGCTGGTGAACAGGGGCACATTGGCGCTGGAAAACGGGCGTTACCGCGCTCGCCTAGACGCTGACGGCATCGCGGTCGCGCTACATGCCGCCCAACTGGATAATATGGTGATAGAGGTGGAGATGACGCCCCTCGCTGGTGGCCAGCAAACGGCCTATATCCTACTGTGCCGCGCCAATAGCGACAACCCCGCCACCAGCGATCAATTCATCATCACCGCTACGGGGCAGGCCTCTATCAACAATCAAGTTTATGGCGACGCCAGCGCCTTGCTCAACAGCGCCCAACCTAACCGCATCACGGCTGTGTGTGTCGATGAATACCTAGCACTATATATCAATGGCCGCCTGTTTTTAGAGACAGAAGACACGACCTTAACGACGGGCGCTGGCGGGTTGATGGTGTTTGCTGGCGATGCCCGCGCCGATGTGCTCTTCGATAACTTCCGCCTGTGGTATGCAGAGCAGGGCGAAGCCCCTGCCGCTACGCCTACCAGCGCGCCCGCGCCAGAAGCAACCGCTGTGGTGGCCTCGTTGGAGCAATTGACGGCCTATGCCAGCGAGCCGGAAGTGGCGATGGCCGAACTGTATGAGCTGGGGCTATTGGGCAAAGAGTACGCGCCCGCCTTCAGCACACAGGGCGCGCTCAACCTGGGCGATGGCAACTGGTTCACCCCCTTAGGGCGCACATTGCCCGCCACGAACTTCGTTTTAGGCGCTGAATTGAACTTCTCGCCCGGCGATATTAACCAGACAGAGCGTTGTACTTTGGCGGTGCGCGTCCAAACGGATGATGTCGGGCAGGTGCAACAGCAAATTGAAGTGGGCTTCACTAACGATGGCAGCCTCATCGCCCTAGAAACGCGCAATGGCGACGAACTGGCCACGTTGGAACGCGCTGCTCTTGGGCTAGACCTCACCCGCCCCCATCACTTACTGGCGCTAGTGCTCGATGAGCGCTTGACGGTCTATGTTGATGGCGAGCGGATTTTGCACAATGTCTCCGTCAGCGCCGCGACTGGGCACTATGGCGTGGTGCTCGTTGGGCGTGGCGAAGACGCCCGCTGTGAGGCGCGCAATATCTGGGCGTATCACGCCTTGCCGTTTCAAGTTGGGCGCTGCGAGGCGGTGGCATGGCAAAGTGTCAACCGTCGCAGTGGCGCAGGGACGGATTTCCGCATTACCGGCGCACTGCCCCCCGGTCAAAATGAACCCATTACCGGCTTAGCCATTGCCGCCGATGGTGCGCGCTGGGTACAGCTTGAAGATGGCGATTTCGTGGCGGAAACAGTTGTATGGACAGTCGGCGAGTGCGACGCTATCCCGCCCGTCCCTTGAGCCATAACGTTATAACCTTCGTAGCATATCATAACGGTATTTTAACTGTGGTGATAGAATAAATGTTCTATAATAAAGCTGCTATGGTTTGAATGCTGTAACATGCGGAGGTGATATGGCCTATCGTAAAATTTTATCCGACCCCGTCACACGGGCAGTCTATGAGTACATTCGTGACCGTATCGAACAGGATAGTTGCCCGCCCACCCTGCGGGAGATTGCGCGTGCTTGCTATATTGGGCGGTCTACACTGATGCGGCATCTAGATCGCTTAGAGGCGTACGGGGCAATTTACCGCGAGGCTCATATCGCGCGCGGCATCCGTTTAGGTGATAGAGAGCCGCCTTTCGATGAAACTTAACGTTCCCTGCTCATATCACGCTTAGCAGGGCGCGCCACAATGACGACGCGCCTTGCTGTTTCCCTTTAATCCACTATAGGTAACGTGATGCGGAACAGCGTCCCCTGGCCTAATTCGCTCTCAACGTGAATTCGCCCGTTATGGGCATCGATAATTTGACGGACGATAGTCAAGCCAACGCCCAGCCCGCCCGTTTCAGTATTGCGCGACTCATCCGTGCGGAAAAATGGGGTGAAGATGTGCGGTAGGTATTGCTTCTCAATGCCGATGCCATTATCTTCTATCTCGATGAAGGCGCGCCCGTTTTGAACGCCACTACGGACGATAATCGTTCCGCCCTCTGGCGTGAACTGAATGGCATTATCGAGCACATACACCAGCGCTTTCGCCAGTGCCTGTATATCACATTGGATGTGAATGGGTGTTTGTGCCAAGTTGGTTTCGATGATATGCCGCTTTTCAGTGGCTTTGGCGCGCAGGGTATTGATGGCTGTTTGTATGGGGCGCTTCAGGCTGTGCTGTTCCATCACCATTTCCGACTGCTCTTCCCACGTTGTGAGCGAGAACAGGCTATCGACTAATTGGGTGAGGCGCTCGACCTGCCGCTCTAGCTTCTCAATCTGGCGATGTTGCCGCTCATCGAGCGGGCTGTGTTTGAGCAGGTACACGCTGGTGTTGATGGTGCTAATTGGCGTGCGGAAGTCATGCGAGAGGCTGCGCACAATATCGCGCAATAGCCGCATTCGTTCTTGCTCTACTGCAATAGCGGTGCGCTGCGCCTCAAACTGCTTGCGCATAGAAATATCGCGGAAGATAGATTGAATGTGAAGCGGTTTGCCCTCGTCTTGCACCAATTCAAGATTGACTTCAACAGGAATGCGGCGGCCATCCTTGAGCTGCAAGGTGCGCTCGTAAACGGGGAGCCGCTCGCCAGTCAAAAGCCGCATCAGTTTGTCTTCTGCGTCGGGGATTTCCTCCGGCGCGGTGACATCGCGGAAGTTCAGTTTGAGCACGTCCTCTCGGCGTTCCAGCCCCAAAAATTCAACCGCCCGCTGGTTACACGCAATATAATTTCCTGCTAAGTCCATCAGCACAATGGCATCATTACTCTGCTCAAACAGCGCCTCATAGCGTTTCATCTGAACGCGCTGTTCGGTGATGTCTTCCGCCACGCCCACCACGCGATAAATCTCCCCTTGCTGGTTATATAAGGGGTAGAGTGTCACCAATACCCAGCGCAAATCATTATCCTGTGCGCGGTAGATGCGAAATTGCAACATTGTCCCCGCCGAAAGGACATTTGCCGCCAGTTCAGCCTGTATTTCGCTAACCTGCTGTAACAAACGGGTGCGGTCGGAAGGGTGAATAATCTCCGCGAGTTTGTCCAGCTTGCCAAAGATATCCTCTAGCGTGAAGCCAAACATCTGCTGAACGAGGGGGCTGCTATACAGCAATTGGCGGCTCTGAACATCGACAACCCAGAAGATTTCATCCACGCTTTCGGCCAATTGACGCAGAATAGCTTCGCGCTCTTGTAGTTGTTCATATAGGCGAGTGTGATACACTGCGGCAGAGGCGGTATCGGCAAAAGCTTGTAAGCGCACTAAATCAATCTGGCGGAAGCGATAGGGCTGGATAGCGTCGAGATTGATACAGCCAATTACCTCATCATTATAGACAATGGGGGCGGCGAGGTGCGATTTTATCCAGGAAGTCGTCTCAGCTGCTGCCCAATTTTCTACTTTTTGGGTATCTTCGGTGTATTTAGGGCGTTTTGTTTTGACCACTTCATCGAGGACGGTTAAGTTTGCCAATGGGAATGCGCGCCCCAGTAAGCTCTCTCGGCCATTTTCTTCATAGCCCCATTCAGCGACGACCTGCGCCATATCTCCCTCTAAAAACATGATGTTAATCGCATCCGCGTCGATAGTGCGTGAGATATATCCGACGAGGCGGTCTAGCACTTCCTTCAGATTGAACGTGCTATATAGCAAACTAGAGAGTTCGCGCAGGGCTTGCAACTCATCAGCATGTTTCACGAGTTCGTCAAAAATTCGCGCATTTTGCAAGGCGATGGCGGTATGGTCGGCCAGCGCCTGTAAGCATTCTGCCTGCTTTGGGGTGAAGGCATTTTTCTGCGCGCTATCTACAAAGATGAAGCCAATCACCACACCATCATGGCGAATAGGTGCGCCAATCACCGAGCGTATCCAGCCCATCCCTGTGAATGGATTCCACAAGGGCGATTGTGTTGTGTCGTCAATGATGACGTAGCGTTGGTGCTCTTGCATGTAAGCAATACTGGGAACTTCCCGCAGTGGCAGGCGAAACTCCAGCACATTATCCGCCTTTGGATTATTGAAACTACGAAAGCGGGTGAACTCGGCCATATCGCCATCGAGTAACACCACACTGGCCGCATCGCATTCCACCAACTCATGGACATAGTGTAAGACGAGGTCTAGCACCGCATCCAAGCTCATCATCTGGTTGAGGGTGGTAGTGATATTATAAAGTACCCGCGTGAAATTATTCTCTTTTTGCTCCTGCAAAAGCTGGTGATAGGCTGCTTCTATGACTTCCAACTCTTGGATGCGCCGCTGCAATTGTTGCATATAACTGTCGCTCATACTGCCCTCTCTGTTCCGTCGAGTTCGACAATCAGGCCATCGCTCCAGCCATATTTTTCATCCATCAGCTGGCGAATGGTTTGGGTTAACGCCGTCTCGTCTGGGGGGACAACCCGCGCCCGCCCGCGATAAATCTCCTTGCCCACGCGAAAAGTGATAGCGGGGTTATGGAGGATATTTTGCACCCAATCAGCACCTTCACGGCGTTCGGCGATGAGATAGAAGCGCCCTTGATGAGTTACAAACCAAATTTCAATCTCATGGGGGTTGCCACTTTTACGGCCAATTGTGGTCAAATAGAGATATGGCCTAGCGCTCATGTTTTGATTATCCGTAATAAAAATAAGCTTTTTCTCTCTTTATTGTAATAGTTTCTCCGATTTTCTGTCATTAACGCCACTAACTTTAACTGGTCTCATACCATAGCACCCATCTGCGGTACACTTCAGCTATTATAGACCAATTGTATACTGTGGGAGAGAAATTGATGATCGACCTTGCCGCCATCGCCTTAGCCCAATACCGCATCCGCCCCCATTTGCCGCCCACGCCCGTAGAAACGGTACAACTAGCGGGTGCAGATGTCGCCCTCAAACTCGAATGTGCCAACCGTACCCACAGCTTCAAGATACGCGGCGCGCTCAATGCCGCCTTATCGCTCGATAGCGCGGCGCGGGCGCGCGGCCTCATCGCAGCTTCCAGCGGCAACCACGCCCAGGCCTTAGCCTATGCGGCGCACCTTGTCGGCGCACGGGCGACGATTTACATGCCCGCCCATACCCCCCAGAAGAAAGTGGATGGCGTACGCCGTTATGGTGCTACCCCTGTGTTGGATGCGCCCAACTATGACGAGGCGGAAAGAACCGCTCGCGAAACCGCCACCCGTGAGGGCTTGACCTTCATCTCGGCCTATAACGATGCGCAGGTGATGGCGGGCGCGGGCACAATTGGGCTGGAACTGCTGGAACAGGTGGATGGCCTCCAGCGGGTGATTGTGCCCGTCAGTGGCGGCGGTTTGATTGGCGGCGTGGCGACAGCACTCAAATCGCTACAGCCCGATATCGAGGTGATTGGCGTTTGTGCCCAGCGCGCCCCCGCCATGTATAATGCCTTTCATGGGACAACCTTGCCACAAATATGGGAGACGCTGGCCGAAGCGCTCTCTGGTGATATTGAACAGGGCAGCATCACGCTCGATATTTGCCGCCGCTATGTGGATGATGTGGTGCTAGTCGATGAGCCGTCCATTGCCGCCGCCATGCGCCAGTTGTTGGCGCTGGGCTGGGTGGTAGAAGGTGGGGGCGCGGTTGGCGTGGCCGCCTTACTCGCCGAACAAGTGCAACCTGCCGCAGTGGGCAAGACGGCCATCGTCATCAGCGGTGGCAATGTGGATATGGCTACATTACAGCGTGTGCTGGCTGGTTAGTCTTTGAGGAAGATGGTGCGCCCTTTGCGCTTGCGCTTCTCTTCACGCTTGTGCTCTTTTACGCCCAGCACGTTCTCCAATATCATGGCGACAATGGCCATAATCAGGCCGCCACCTATTGCCCAGCCGAAGTGGTCAATGGCCAAGCGGTCGGGCAGGATGCTGGCGGTTAGTTGTAGCATCAGCCCGTTTACGACTAGGGCGAAAAAGCCCAGCGTCAAGATAATCAACGGGCAACTGAGAAACATCAGAATAGGGCGCAGTAAGCCATTCACCACGCCTAACACTAGCCCCAGCAATACATAAGTGCCAATGTCATTATTCAGAATGTGTATGCCGGGCTGAATTGCCGCCGTGATGGCAATCGCCAGCGCACTGATGAATACCCGTGTGAAAAAGTTATTCATATGAGAGCGTTACTCCGTATAACAGAACAGTTTATCATGTATACGGAGCAAATCAGTGCCAAGTTGCGGGGTATGCGGGCGAATACCTCTCCCCCATACCCCAGTATCAGCCTAACGGTAGATGCTCACATTGCGCCCTGCATTGCTGACGAACAGGAAATAGCCCGATGTATCGAACGCGATGCTGTTAATACTATCGGGGTAGTTCTCACGATAGAGCACAGTGGCGTTGTTAATATCCACAATGGCGAGTGTGGTCAGGCCGCTGCCGCGCGCCACTACCGCCGCCAAGTCGCCGAAGGGGTGTGGCGCAATGTGCGTAATCGTGGCAGTGGCATCAGATACCACCGCCGCCACTTGAGAGCGCCCGGCGAACAAATCCCAAATCACGAGATTGCCGCCAGAGCCATAGAGCAGGCGCGTGCTGGTATCGGTGAGGGTGGGCACAAACGCCAACTCGCTGCCTTGCGCCCCAACGGGCAAATCAAGCGCCGCCGACCAGTTGACCGTTTCATAGAGCCGTATATTGTTCATGTCCATCACGGCCAAATATAGGTTATCCGGGCTGAAGGCCACATAGCGGGCGGCGTTAGGTTGTGGTAAATTGGCCAGATAGGTGACCGAGCCACCGCCAATCCCCGCCACTTGCCAAATGTCTGCCGCACCGATGATGCCGGGGTCTGCCGTGTTGCCCGACGCAACTGCCACCAAACCGTTACTGTTGGCGGCGATGTCGTTATAAGGTGGTGCTGCCCCGCCACCCGTTAACTGCATCATAATGCCGTTGCGCGCATCATTGAACAACAGCCCCACCGCGCTTGATTGCGTGATGAAACCGAGCGGCATTCGGTAGAGGCCGCTGCTGGCGTCTATGATGTTGGTGAGGGCGAATGTGCCCGCCAAGTTATAGGGCGATAGGCTGAACGTGCCGCTGTTGTCTGAGAGGATTTCGTAGAAGGTTGGCGTGCGCGCTGCCCCTTCCATAGCGACAAGCGAGGCGATGCCGTTGGGATTGGTGAAGGCGACGACCTCGCCCCAATCCAATGAAAGCGACGCCACTCGTGACAATGCTGCTGCAGAGGCGGCGGTGATGGGCTGCGTAGCGATGGGCGCGCTCCAGGTTGGCCCTGTCGTGGCGGGCGCGGCTGGTGTGCCGCCAACGCCCACCGCAACCGGCTCTAAGTAACGGTCATCGTCGACGTTTAACTCAACCGTCCAACCGCTGAGGCCATCTTTATCGACCGCCTTCCACCAGATATAACCATCTGGCGTGCACTCTGGCCCCGCTAAAATATAAATCACCGTGCCCGCTGGCCATTCGCCAACCTTAGGATTTTCAACGCCATAAGACGTGCGCACGTTGTTCGGCGGGCCGGGCAAAACGCGAGCATAGCCATCAATCGCTAAATAGCGGGCATAAGCCTCCCACG
>WGEI01000099.1 GCA_015492875.1 Anaerolineae bacterium
AATGAATTGTCATCCATCCAATTGTGCCATAAGCATACCACCACGTCTTAAGGCTTTACAGGACTTCGCTAGACAAATGTGCCCAATTAGGCGGTTTCTATGGAGAAAATAGGTCTTATCATCTCAAATACCCCAATTCTAACTGTATGGCAGCTTAATTAAGACAGAATTTAGAAAAAATTCATGTTTGAAATGTTGATTAATGATATAATTTGAAGTGATAGACAACTTTTCGTTAATTAAAGAGGGCGTTGAAGATGTTGCCTGACATTGAAAATATCAAGAATGCCAGAGCAAGAATCCTGGTTGTCGATGATGAAAACGTCAACCATCGGGTGATTAAGCGCGCCTTTGGTCACCAATACGATATCGTTGGCACAACAAACGGGCGCGAAGCCCTCAGTATATTGGCGCAGCAACCTTTTGATTTGGTGTTGTTGGACGTAATGATGCCAGAGATGGATGGCTATACGACCTTGACCATCATCCGCGATACACCCACCATGCACGATTTGCCCGTGATTATGCTCACCGCCCTATCCGATAATAGCGACATCATTCGTGGGCTAGAATTGGGCGCGAATGATTACATCACTAAACCCATTGCACTAGATGTGCTTCATGCGCGCGTCGCCACCCAAATCAAAATGAAGCGCCTGATGGATGCCAACAAGGCCGCGCTGGAGGCGTTGCAGGAATTGCAGGAGGTGCGTTTGCGTTTCTTCCGCGTTGCTGCCCATGACCTGAAAGCGCCGCTGGTCAATATCCGTATGGCGCAGCATATCCTACAAGATTACGTTGTTGATGACCCCATGGCGCACGAGATGCTGCAAATCATCAACACCACTGTAGACACCATGCAGGATATTGTGAGCAACTTCCTCGATGCGTCAGTGCTGCAAAGCGGCCAACTAGAACTGAACTTCGATGAAGTCAACGTTGAAAATCTCATCTGGGAAGTCGCCGCTCAATTCTATGGTATTGCCCAGAAAAAGCAAATTGCGTTGGATGTTGGCGCAGTGTCCGGCTTGATTTATGCCGATGCGTCACGGGTGAAACAGCTCATCGGCAATCTCGTCAGCAACGCCATTAAATATAGCCCATCGCAAAGCCTAGTCCGCATTTGGTCGGAAGAGACACATAATGGCGTGCGTATCTATGTGGCTGATTCTGGGGCGGGCATTCCTGAAGATGAGCAACATATGCTCTTCAAACAATTCAGCAGACTGAGCACCCGCCCTACAGCGGGAGAGAGCAGTACCGGTTTGGGGTTATGGATTGTCCAGCAACTAACAGCTATGCATAACGGTGAAGTGGGCTTCGAATGCCCGCCAGAGGGAGGCTCTATTTTCTGGGTAGAGCTGCCATCGCTAGCTGCTGCCGAAAACGAGGCGCCACAAACCAACATTGCTGCGGCTCAAGCTTCGTAACATCTAAAACGCTCCTCTCACCTGTACTTTTGTGCACAGATAGCTTTACCATAGGGAAGGCGTCGCTACACATGTGTCGCCTTTTCTATTTGTCGCTTGGCAGTTAAAAAATGCCCGTGCGTGGCACAGGCATTTCCTAACAGTTAAAACGTTTTTTCCACCCATACCGGCTTCGGGGTCATCTCGTCGTCTGGTCGGGGGCCAGCATCTTCTTCTGCCCCTTGCGAAACGCGATAGGGCACTTCAATGTGCATATCGCCCTCACAAACAATCTGGCAACTCAGCCGCGCCTTACCTGTCAATAAATTCACATCCAACCGTTCGCGCTCAGCGATGGTCATTTGCTGTGGCTCACCCGCTAAAAAGTGCACGCGGCAAGTAGTACAGCGCGCGTTACCACCACAACGGTGCAATATATCCACGCCAGCATCTTCTAACGCCAGCACTAGCCGCTTCCCCTGCGGTACATCAAATGTTCCTACGCCTTCAACAGTGATTTTAGGCATCAGCGTTCCTCCTTGATGGATATCCTTCACATAATAATAGAGTTTATCAGGTTGCAAAATCTTATATTTTTGGCGTGGGGCGCGGGCGCCAGCGGCTTCAATTAGATGCCCGTGCCGTTTGCTGAATGATAGCGGTTGGGGTGTTTTCCCTGCGGTTGGCAAAAGTAACAAAAAAGACCGGTTTCGCGCCGGTCTTGTTGTGGGCAGTATAGGACTCGAACCTATAACCTTCTCGACGTCAACGAGACGCTCTGCCAGTTGAGCTAACTGCCCGAACAGCTTTAAGTATACCTATTTCGCCCGACGATGCAAGAGCGATTTTAGCAATGGTCGCCCCTTTTCCGCCTAAGCTCACAACTTATCTGCACAGAATGACGTAAAGTTAATGACTTGCCTTTATAATGAATATAAACCGGTGGACTAAGGAGCTTTCCCATGCAATTCTCCCGTAGCACATGGATAAAAATTGGTGGCGCGGTGGTCGCCATTATTGTCGCTGCTTTTGTGCTCAATAGCGTCTTCGCCTTACTACGTACCCTCATCCCATTGGCGGCGTTAGGGGTATTGGGCTTCTTCGCCTATCGTTGGTATGCCGCGCAGCAAGAACGCCCCCAACAACGACCACAGCGGCAAAAGGAAAAACCAGCGCGGCAGGTCACCGTGCCCGCCTCCACCACACAAGAGGCCAAACCCGCGCGCAAAAAGGTAGATGATGCGCTGGCTTCGTGGGACAAAGCGGCCTTTGTGCGGCAAGTAGAGCGCTTGGCAGAGCGTGAGCGTGAATTGCAACAAGCCGCCGAGCAGCGCCAAAAGGACGCCGTCGCCGAGCAATTGGCCGAGCGGCGCCGCCGTCTTGGGCTAGATGAGTAGCCTCGTGGTGCTTGTCTTTGGCGCGCGTTTCGGGTTAGGATGAAGTAGGCGAGATGAGTAGAAGGCCAGCATGATGGACCAGCGTATTGTTGAATTTATTCGCGCGTTGCGGGCAGCAGGCGTCCGCATTTCTCTGGCAGAAAGTCAAGATGCCATGTATAGTGCAGAAACCGTCGGCGTTTTTCATCCCGAACAGTTCCGCGCTGCGCTCAAGAGTGCCCTTATCAAGGAAGCATCAGACCAGCCCACATTTGATTATTTCTACCCGCTGTTTTTCGCCAGCAACCAGCCGCCATTACAAAATATCCCCGACCAACTCTCGCCCGAAGAGCAACAAGTGCTCCAACAAGCCTTAGAGGCGCTCATGGGGCAAATGCAGGCGCTTCAACAGATATTGCAACAGATGATGCGGGGCCAAGCCTTCACGCAGGAACAACTCGACCAACTCGCACGGCAAAGCGGTCTCAATCGGGCTGATGAGATGTACCAACGTGGCTGGTTCGAACGTCGCCTCAGCCGTCAAGCTGGCCTCCCACAACTGCAAAAGCTCATCGAGATGCTCATGGAAGCGCTGGAGCAAATGGGCATGAGCCAAGCAGCACGGGCGGAGTTGCGCGAGATGATGCAGCAAAATATGCGGGGCTTAAACGAGCAAATCTCCCAATATGTCGGCGCGACGTTGGCGCAACAAATGGCCGCCAAAGAGCCAGAGCCAACCCCCGACTTGCTCGATGTGCCCTTCCAAGCGCTCAGCCGCCAAGAAATTGAGCAAATCCGCGATGAAATTCGCCGTTTGGCCGCCCGCCTGCGTAGCCGCGCCTCTTTACGCCAGAAGAAAGCCAAATTCGGACAGCCAGACCCGCGCCGCACCTTACGCGCCAATATGCGCTATGGTGGCGTGCCATTAGAGCTGCGCTATCGCACCCGCCACAAAAAGCCCAGCCTCGTCCTCATTTGCGATGTCAGCACCTCGATGCGCTATTGTGCCGAGTTCCTGCTCACACTTATTTATGAACTTCAGGACTTAGTCACCCGCACCCATAGCTATATCTTCATCAGCGATTTGGTAGATATCAGCATGGCGTTTCAGGAACATGAGCCAAAGGAAGCAGTACAACGAGTGCTGCAGGAGAACCCGCCGGGCTACTATAATACTGACCTCGGCAACAGTTTGCGCACCTTCACCGCCGAGCATATGAACAAAATTGACCATCGCACTACAGTTATCATTTTGGGCGATGGCCGCAACAACTATAATGACCCGCGCCTCGATATTGCGCAGGATATGCAGCGCCGTAGTCGTCGCTTAATATGGTTCTGTCCAGAGCCACGAGTGCAATGGGGGAGCGGTGATAGCGATATGCACCGTTATGCTGCTTATGCCGATGGTGTCTATCTCGTCAACAGCTTGCGCGATTTAGCTAACGCGGTTGACCAGATTTTGGCGGATGGCTAACCGTCCTCATTCTGCAGCAACGTTTTCACCTCCTCATCGTCGATGCTGAACGCCCGCGCCAAACGCCGCAAAAGGGCCAACGCTTTGGGAGAAATTTCTTTGTTTGCCCGCATGACCGAAATGGCCATCCGCAGGGCGTCTCTGCGTTTGGTGATAGATTTGAGCGTGTTGGCAATCGCCGCCAATTTATTATCAAGCCGCGCCCGCGTTATCCCCTGAAACTCGGTCAAACTCGTATTAATCATCCGTTCAATTTGCTCAGGTTCAAATTTGCGCAGCGAGGGGCGGGCAGCCACATTGGCGATGAGGCGCTCTAACTCTTGCTGGCGCATAATCCCATCACACACCATCGCAGCAACCATGACATCAATATAAGCGCGGGCTTCGGCATAAGACAGCTTATGATGCATGGGCAGATACACCTTTCCGAAACATAGAGCATGGCGAGTATAACGCGAATTGCCCACCTTTGCCGCAGATTCGTCTATGTACACGCCTCCGACAAAGCGGCATAATATCCCCGCTATCGACATCGCAGCATTTTATGGGTGAATAATGATTAATACTGTCCTACTCGTGTTCGCCGTTCTGCTTTGCTTCAGTGTAGCCTATCCTTGGGCGCGCTGGTTGTTAACCACACCCTATCGCCAGCAAACCCAACGCCCTGATGACCCCATGCTCACAGTTTGCCTGACCATCGCCCTCAGTGTGGGGTTGGTGACCGTCATCATGCTGGTGTGGGCGGCGGTTTTACAATCGCCATTGAGCTTCTGGTTGGTGACCATCCCCGCTTTACTGCTCCACGCGCTGGGGTGGTGGGTATGGTTGCGCGTTGCCCGCCGCCTGCCACCTGTCGATACAGCGGGACGTACATGGTGGCGCAGGCCGTTGCCCTTATTGGCTATGGGCTTAATCGCTCTTATCATACTCGGCGTGTTGTTTGACGCTGCTTATTGGCCTTTCCGCGATGTCGATACGCTCTCTATTTACGCCCCTATCGCCCTGCGCTTCGTCTATAGCGGGCAGTTCATCGCCGCCCCAACTTACGGCAGCTACCCCGTGCTGGTGCCGCTCACATTTTCATATCTGCATTTGGCCAATGGTGCGGCTAATGAATATATGTCACGTTTTGTGATTGCCGCGCTATCGCTGGTCTCTGTTGGGGGCGCGTATCTGTTGGGACGAGACCTGTTCAACCGCAGGGTGGGCATAACAGCGGCCTTCCTCTTCATCACCTCGCCCATCATCTTGCGCTGGTCAACTGCCGCCTATACTGATTTGCCCGCTGCCGCCTACTATGTGCTGGCTGCGTTTTTCGCGTGGCGGCTGTACACATCGCCCCATCCCATTTACGCGCTTTTAACTGGCTTGCTGGCTTCATTGGCCGCGTTCAGTAAGAATGGCGCGTTGTTGCTCGCTGGCTCGTTGGTGGGGTGGGTGATTTATAGCTACTGGGCAAGGTGGCGCAACCCGCCTAGTAGCGGCGAAGCCATCAGCAAACAACATATCCTCCTCATGCTCATCGGCTATCTGCCATTGGTGGCGCTTTGGTATGGCCATGCCTGGCTTGCCTATGGCTGGGTTATCCCCCCCACCGGCTGGACGGATAAAGCCATCCGCACGTTGCCTAACTTGTTAACGCCGATGCGGCAAGTTGGCAATTTCAGCATAGCGGGCGTTTTGAGCGTAATAGCCTGGCCGTTACTTTTAGCTCAGCTTTGGCGGACGCGCTGGCATTTCGATGCGCGCGTGGTGCTGCTCTTCGGCTTCACGATACCGTTCTGGCTGGTGTGGTGGTGGCTGTTCAGCTATGACCCGCGCTTTTTAGTGATGATATGGGCGTTGATGAGCGTTGCCGCTGGTTGGCTGGCGGTTAGCGCCCATGATTTATTGCCCGCACGGGCGAAGCCAGCGCTAAACTTCGTCCTGCCGTTGCTTTTGGTGGCGATTGCCGCCCCAGCTCTGTTTCAAGCGGTTGAACATAAAAACGAACTGCTAAAGACGCCCCTCATCAGCGAAGAAGACCGCCTCCGCTTGTATGTGCACGAGGGCTTTGATGTGGTCTTTTGGTTGGAAGAGAACACTTCTCCCGATGATGGCGTGTTGGTGACCGAATACTGGCAGCCGTATTACGTGGCGAAAACGCACCCGAATACGCTATTCTGCTATAGCCCCCGCGTTTGTGCTGATATGCTCTCGGATTATGCTTATTGGGTAGTGCGCTCCAATGTCGATGTGTCGCCATGGCTGGAAAGCGGCGCAATTGAACCCGTTTTCAGCGCTGGCGGACGCACTATCTACCGTCTGGTTGATGTTTCCGCCTTGCCTGAGGTGGATGGGTAGAAAATCATAGTTGGTGGAACTGTTGCATGGTGTTACAATAGTCGCCGTGTTGCGGAACAACAAACTCACTTTGGCATAATGTGCGGAGCATACGCTTGGCTGATACTCAACCCAAGCCGCTGACGACAGCGGCTATTGCGCCCGAAACCCATACGCCACTACAGGCCTCTTCACAAGGCACACCGCTGTGGCTGTATATCACTGGCGGCATTGTCGCTTTGCTGTCCTTTTCCCTGATGGGCATTGTACTGCTGAGTGGGCGCAGTGGCGCGAATACCGTCACGCTCTCCACTGTGACGGAAGAAGCCATTGCCGCGCCGCTGGCCTCCCCCTCTCCAGCATTAAAAGCGGTTGAACATGACAACATGGGCGATTTAGTAGAAGCCCGCGTTCTGCGTGGGCACACATTGCCCGTCCGCGCCCTTGCCCTATCTCCTGATGGGCAGTTGCTCGTCTCTGGCGGTGGTGATGGCCTCATCCGCCTATGGGAAGCGAGTACAGGCGTGGCATTGCGTGCCCTAGAAGGCCATAGCGGTGGTGTGACCGCCCTCGCGCTCAGTGCGGATGGCCAGACCTTAGCCACTGGTGGGGTGGATGAAGTAGTCCGCATTTGGGATGTTGCCACTCGTACCGAAACCCGTACTATCCCCAATTTTGAAGCCGTCATTACCGCGTTAGCGCTCACCGCTAGTGGCGATATGGTTGTCGCTGCCGATAAAAGCGGGCGCTTGCAAATCTGGAATACCGCAACGGGCGACCTGCTCCATACTGTCGATGCTGAACAAGGGGTGATTATCTCGCTCGCCCTCAGTCCCGATGAAACGCTCATCGCTAGTG
>WGEI01000100.1 GCA_015492875.1 Anaerolineae bacterium
ACGAATCCTCATGGGTGGCGTGAACTTCCATGAGCAACGTCGGCAAGGGCTGGAAATTATGACCAGCTTCGTTAATCATGCGGGTATTGGTCTCATCGAGAAATTCCAGCGCGGCGACATCTATCCCACTACCCCGCACTTCGCCAACTGTTTCAATAGCAGCTTCTACAGTGGGGAAAGACGCCACCATAGCCGTCATGTGCAGCGGCACAGGCACAAGGCGCAGCGTTGCCTCCGTGATGATGCCTAATGTGCCTTCGCTACCTACGAAGAGGTGCAATAAATCATAACCCGCAGATTGCTTCACCGAGCGTGAGCCAACACGAATGAGGCGACCATCGGCCAGCGCTACCTGCATTTGCAACACGTTATCTTTACTCGCCCCGTATTTCACGGTACGAATGCCAGCGGCATTATTGGCCAACATGCCGCCAATAGTGGCATTGGCGCCGGGGTCGGGCGGGAAAAATAAGCCATAACGGGCGAGGTGCGTGTTCAAATCTTTATGGCCAATGCCGGGTTGAACAGTCACTTGAAAATCATCGGCATGAACGGCGAGAATTTGCGTCATCCGCTCCAATGAGAGCAAAATCCCCCCATATACGGGAATAGGGTTGCCCTCAAGCGATGTACCAACGCCCCATGGCGTCACCGGGATATGGTGCGTATTGGCATAATGGAGCACTTCCGCCACTTGCTCCGCGCTTTGTGGCCAGAGGATGACCTCTGCACGACGCGGGTGGTGATAGCCTTGATCATGGGCGTGTAAATCCAATTCAGCATCAGCGGTGGAGAGATTGGTTGGGGTGACAATTTGCTCTAGGGCTGCAATATGTTCGGGAGAAAGGGGGGTATAAGTATTCATCGGAACAAACCTCGCCGCTGAACAACGCCATGAGATAGCGTAGTGAAGCCGCCGCCATAAACATCGTAAATAGGCCGCAAATCGTCTAGCAATGTACCAACTTGGCGGGGCGGCGTGTATTTATTCAACATTTCCACAAAACCGCCATGTTGGGCGAATAAAGGGCGCACCTTTTCCGCAGTTACCCCCTCTTCCCAGTGCCATTTTTCTGGGAAATGATAGTAAAACACCAAATAAGTGGCAGCAGTGATAAGAGAGACACCACGATTATTATATTCCCACAAATTTAGGCCAAAGTGCAGAGCGGCCTCTGCGGTGAATGTCAACGCGGCGACAGCTTCAAACTGGCGATTGAAGGTCTGCCCATCAGCTTCTTCTACAAGCGGGCGGATATAGCCTTCGGGATGAATATCTTCGTCAACAACAGCGCGATAAACCGCAGCAGCACTCTCAACACGCCCACTATCCTCTAGGGCGACACCAACCGCTAAAGTTGCCGCTGCCTCCCAGAGACGGTCTAAATAGGACTCTGACAGATGAAGCGCGGCCTGCGCATCTTCTACTAATTGTAGAGCCGTTGGTAATTGTGGCTGAACTGCGGGGTGGCCGCGCAATAGCTCTACACACTGCACAGCAGCGAGCAGGTGGAGTACGTCATCCCCATCTAAAGATTGCAGCAGGGGGATGAGGACGGATGCACCGCGCTCGCCAGCTGAGACATCGTCCATAAAACGATAGCGAAAGCCCGCCCATTGTGTAAAAGCTAATTTTTCATGCGACGGCGCTTGTGATTCTAATGCCCTCCATGCCGCGCGAAACGGGTTGCGCTTACGGTGGCGGCGGGCAGTTTCTACGTGTTGAGAAGTGAAGTATAGGCCGAAGTGTGTCATATGTTCATTCTATGAAGGTTTGCTTAATAGGTAAAATACGATATAATTCTGTATGATAGAAATGCACATTCGATGCTAACATCATAACGTTTAATTGCATTCGAGTAAATGATGGATGGATAATCGTGGTGGCCGAAGAAAACCATAGTCCCACGTCTTCGGACGAAGACCGCACCACACAACTGAGCGAGGGGGAACAGCACGAGGCAGAAGATTATGCTCATCAAGATAATCATAACCCCGATGAAGCGCTGAAAGAAATCCGCCAAAACATGAAACGCATCGCGCGAGAATATGCAGATGGCGCTATTAGTCGTACCCAATTCAACGCACTTTATGCCCATTACAGCGAGAAGCGCACGATCATCGAAAAGTTGTTAGAGCGTGTGCCGAACAGCGATGCGTGGAAAGCAGCGGCAAGGCCAGGGCAAACAACCTTTTTGCGCCAACGCTATACGGCAAAGCCCGTTTACTATCTCGTATTTGCGCATGGCAATCGCTATCCTCTGTCACGGGAAGGACATTTGCCGCCCGGCAGCACGCAAGCCATTTACGACCTATTGCAAACGCTCTGGCAAATGAAGAATAAAAAGGTTGGGGTAGCGCGCAAACAAATGAAAAATGGCGCGTGGATAGTATTGGCATTGGGGGAACTGGCTTATACCATCGTTGTTTTCTCGTTACAGCCCTCTCTGGTACAAATTGAACTTGTTCGTGACCTGCATAACGACTTTGAGCAGGCCAACTATCACGCACTAAAACGCGGATTATCTTCTGACCGAATGGTGTTCACGCAGCGAGCACTTTTAGACGAGACAGACTTAGACTGAAGCCGTAAGTTGGGGTAACTCGTCCAAATCCTCAATTCTTGCTACGCAAACCACTCCTGACAAGGCGTAGGCTAATTGTCCCCCGTTATGTATGGTAAGTGCACTAATGCCCACATTAGCGGGAGGTAAATCTGCAATCAGCTGTACTTGGGTTGCAATCGCCATCAAATCAATGCCAAAACGTTGGCGGATTGGCGCAAGGTTCGCCCCATGATATACACGCAAAACACCCGTCTCCACATCGCTAGTTAATATAAAGCGACCATTTCTAGCAAAAGCCATCTTGCCGATGAGGTAATGTATTTGCTGGCGATACTGAGGTATGCCCTGTTCATCTACCATAATGAGCTGCTGGCCATCCGTCACAACAGACACGCCGCCCCGCGCCATAGCCACTTGCAGCGGCAGCCCAATTTCTGGTTTAAGACCGACATCAAAACTACCTACAGTTTTGCCATCACGGAACAAATGCAATTGACCACTCAACTCAATGGCAGCAACGATGCCTGTAATCGCATCAAAAGCGAGTGAATGTGGCGACTTCAGGGGCAAGGTATGTGCCTCATCTCCCTTGTGAACGACCACTACACCCGTCGCAGGCTCTAGATATAAGCGCATTGTGCCATCAAGAGAGGTGTAAATGGAGATGTCTTCCCAATGCACAACCGGCAAACAAGCACCATTCGGCGCTTTAAGCGAGGTGAGATAATCTTTCCATTCAGGTGTAGTGCGGTCAAAAGTTTCTGGTGGGGTGAGTTGTATATCACCAAACAATGCCCCATCGCTCAGGCTGTAGTAGTTAATAGCATCATTCCGTGTCCATACAGCCAGTAAATCTGGTGTTCCGGGAAGAACATCAAGATGCTGGATTGCTTGGTTAGAGAGGTGAACACGCCATGCCATAGTTGAGCTACACTTGGATAATTTGGGATATATTTGGGATAAATGTACACTAAAAGCCCTCTAGAGGCAAGCCAAGAGGGTTATAAAGGGGCGTAGTTACGGTTTGTTTTTAGCGCTCTTGTACCACTAAGCGGATGACACCGCGCGGTACAGTGACAATATAGTTTATTTGTATGTCGGCTGTATCAAAAGTGCGCGATTCGAGCACATCTCCCACCAACAAGTTATATAGGGATGGGTCATATTCTGGCTGGATGCCACTACCATTGCGGTTGAGTTCAAAATGGCCGCCAACGTTTGATGGGATAAAAATCGTGATGTCGCCATTGCGCACTATTAAGTCGCCGGGGTCATCGGCAATGTTAGGCGCTAAGGGATTATAAGCGGGCAAAGTCACCAGCGCATCGCCCTGCTGCAAATTGATATTCAGGCGTTCTAGCGCCACATCGCCCATATTAAAGCTAACATCACCATCTTCGCCAGCAAAGGCAACATCCAACGCTATTTCTGTTGGCAATTCAACAATGAGACGGCCACGTCCGATATTTTCTAATAGTGGGAACTGGCGGGGGCGTGTTTCTTTCAAGTTAAAGGTAGCACGGTCTGGTAGGGCTTCGTCAAATATATATTCAGGGGTTAAAACGCTCTCTAAACTACCGGTAAATTCCACATGTATCGCGCCATCAT
>WGEI01000101.1 GCA_015492875.1 Anaerolineae bacterium
CTCCATAGATTATGGACGATACGCAATACTGCAAAGTTCAAAGTAATGAAAGGCAAAATGTCTCAAATCCGCCCCATTCATCATCCTGAAGCCATCGCTCAAGCCTGTGCTATCCTCAATGATGGCGGGCTGGTTGTTGTACCAACTGATACGGTTTATGGCGTCGCTTGTAACCTATTTGACGAAGCGGCCATAGCGCGCTTGTTCATCGCCAAACAGCGGCCAGCAGATAAAGCCATTCCCGTCTTGCTGGCAGACTTGGCAGCAGCTGAAACTGTCGCCACTCATATTCCAGAGCAGGCAGCGCAATTGGCGGCGCGCTTTTGGCCGGGACCATTGACGCTCACCTTGCCCAAACGCCCAGACTTGCCGCCAAACCTCAGCGCCTTTCCCACTGTTGGGGTGCGCGTACCAGACCATGCTGGCTGTCGGGCGTTGTTGCGGGCGGCTGGGGGCGCGTTGGCCGTCACTAGCGCAAACCGCTCTGGTGGCGAAAATCCCACTCGTGTTGAAGACGCCCGCAAACAGTTGGGTGACTATGTCGCCCTCTACCTTGACGATGGGACTTCTCCGCGCGCCCTCGCCTCGACAGTGGTCATGCTCGATGAAAGTGGCTTTCGTATCTTGCGCGAAGGGCCAATTAGCGCCGCCGCCATTGCCGCCGCTTTGAACAGCGAGAACTGAATAAAACCGTCGAGTTTGCCCATTCGCCACCATATTTTGAGCAGCGCAACAAGGCCATAACAGGACGGGAGATGCCCTTGCTAGAGGGGCGCGGCGTGGTGTACTATCAGCCGCATGAATGAAGAACAACATCCCCAACGCTTACTCACTTATGAGACGCTACGGCAAGCCTTAGCGACGCCATGGAAAGCCCGTAATGAGCTAGAGCGCCTGCTCCTATGGCCGTTCGCTTGGCTGGGCTTACGCTGGAGCGGCGCCAAGTTCGGGCGGGGCTGGCGCTTTTACGGGCTGCCGATTATTCAAAAGCACCGCGCTAGTACCCTAGCGGTGGGGCGCAATTGCCATTTGCGGTCACATGTGCGCAGTAACCCGTTAGCGCCACAGCACCCCTGCGTTTTGAGCACACGGCGAGCAGCAGCTATGTTGACGATTGGCGACGATTTTGGCATGACGGGCGGGGCTATCGTCTGTGAAGAGCGCATCACCATTGGGCATCGGGTGACGGTTGGCGCGAATACGGTCATCGCTGATACCGACTTCCACCCCTTAGACCCTGTGCGCCGCCGTATCGCCCCGAATGATGGCGCTACTGCCCCGATTATCATTGAAGATGATGTTTTCATCGGGATGCAATGCTTAATTCTTAAGGGAGTGACGATAGGGCGCGGCAGCGTCGTTGGGGCTGGTAGTGTGGTCACGCGCGACATCCCGCCGTATAGCATCGCCGTCGGCAATTCGGCGCGCGTCATCCGTACGCAGGAAGGTGCATCATGATAACTATGCTGAAAAATCACCCGCTCAAAGCGATTGTGGCGCTGGCTATCATCGCCCGTGTGGTGGTGCTACTGCTGTTTCCATCGGTATTCGCTTTTGAACAGACGGGCGCTATTCATGGCTCTGAAGCTTATGATGAATACGCGCTCAACCTGTTAGAAACGGGGATTTATGGCCGCACTCCCGGCGTGCCCGATGCCGCAATTCCGCCACTATATAGCTACGCTTTGGCGCTGGTTTACGGCATTTTCGGGCGGGGCTATCTACAGGTGGGGCTATTCCATACCCTGTTAGATGTGTTATCTATCGTCATGCTCTACGAGATTGCGCGGCGGGTATTCCCCCAATATGGGCGCGCGGTGGGGCTGTTGGCAGGGCTGTTTTATGCGCTGTACCCCTATCTCATCTTCCAGAACTTGACGCTGATTGATACGCCCTTTTTCATCACAGTGCTTCATGCTTTTGTGCTGCTCATAGTGATTTTATGGGAACAGGAAAGCATGACGCGGCGCGGCTGGCTGGTGGCAGTCGTCGCTGGGGTTGTGCTGGGGTTGTCTATGTTAACGCGCCCGATTACCCCGCCGCTGGCGCTATTGGTCGCGCTATGGTTCTTATTTCGCCATTCGTTCGTTGAGACAGTGCGGCGATTGTTGCCGGTGGCAGTGCTCAGTGCGGCCATTCTCGCCCCTTGGATCGTCCGCAACTATGGCATATACGATGCTTTCGTGCCGATGACGACGACCAGCGGCGCGAACTTTTGGCAGGGCAACAGTGAATGGACAATACCCGTTTTCCGCGCGGGGTATGATGTGCAATGGACGGCGCCAGATACACAAGCCCCCCGCAATACTAGAGAAGCCGATGCCGAGCGTTTCGCTTTGGCGCTGGATTTTTTGCGCAATAATCCTGAAAAAATACCGGAGCTTATTTGGGTGAAGTTGCTGGTGCATTGGAGTATCGATATTGCGCCACGCTATAACCCGCAACCCGGCGAGCAATTCATCCTCAATGAAGACGGCGCGCTGGAGGTGGTGCGCACGGGTGAGACCATTCCCGGCGTCACGGAGGCCAACGCCTCGTATGACGAACCCTTATTCGATGTCATCGGGCGCTGGATACACCGCTTCTATTATGGAACGCTCTTCATCTTGGCACTGTTGGGCGTGGCCGTGTCTTGGCGTTGGTGGCGGGCGGTGGCCATTCTGTGGTTCGTACAAATCAGCATGACGCTGGTATATATCATCTTCCATCCTGCAACCCGCTATCGCGTACCGACAGACCCGCTCTTATTCACCTTTTCGGCCTATGCGGTTATTTGGCTATGGGAGCGCTGGCAGGCGTGGCGGCAACTCGCCCGCTAGGGCTGCAAGAGTTGCTCGGCAATGTCTTCCATCTCTTGGATGTTCATCCCGCCCATTTTCCAATAGCGCACATTGCCCTGCTGGTCAATAACGAAGGTGGTGGGCAGGTTATAAACGGCATAGCGCCGCTGCACGCTGCTATCGCGGTCATAGGCTACAGGGATGCGGGCGATGCCATTGCGTTCGAAAAAGTCTGCCACTGCGGCGGGCGTCTCGGCGATGTTCACAGCGAGGACGGCTATTGGGTCGTTCGGGTGTTGGTCTAAAAATTCGCGGAAGTGCGGCATCTCAATCAAGCAGGGCGTACACCACGTTTGCCAAAAATTCAGAAAGAGCACTTGCCCGTTAAAATCAGCAAGGGTGAGCGTCTCGCCCTCTTCTGTGACAACGGCAAAATCTGGCGCGGGATAGATCACCTCACGCGGGGCGTCATGGGCTAGGTTATCATCAGCGGTTTGTGTCCCCGTGAGTTCTAGCAAAATCAGCGCGACAATCAACGACAAGGGCACGAGCGCAAAAGCCAACCAAAAAGGCGCCACGCGCGAACGGGATGTCATTTTTTCGGTAGTGGATGGTGGTTTCATAGGCCTTTTTTTCAACTTTTTGGCGAAAAATCTACTAAATCTTAGCACATTCGACATAGCTTGTTGAGAGTCACCCATAGAAAAACCCGCCGTATTGCACAGCGGGTTTTGGTAGTAGCGGTCAAGGTTAAGAGGTGGCGGTGAGCTGGGGAGAGTGCGCTTTATCCCAAATAATGTTGAATTGACGCTCCCAATATTCTAGCCAGTATGTCGATTCTTCACGTTCAATCGAAATGTGCATGCGGTCGGTAATCTGGTCATTGGAAATGCCGAAGAACTCAACGATAGCGCGCCCATCACGCCCATCAGGATTGATGAGCACCAGACTGAAGCCGGGGCTATATTGTAAAAAGCGATATTCAACATCCCAACCGCGCTCTTTCAACTGCTCTAATATCGTGACCGAGCGCTCTATATCAGCCTCAAGCAGTTTCGCCATATGGTCGAGCTGGTCTTGTAAAATAGCGATATTATTTTTAGCGTTCAGGTCTTGTAGGACCACGCGCAATTTACCGCCGCGCTCAAGTATCTCCCGTTCAATATCTGGGCTACGCGCTAACACATTCACCGCTGAGGGCGCGTAGATATATAGTTCCTGCGCGCCTTTGATATACTCACGAAAATCAGGCAAGCTCTGGCGGTCTTTCAATACTGAGTCCAAATCGATATGAGAGCGGTTGCGGCGCGTTAAGTTGAAGACCAGCAAAGTCACACCCATCAGCAAGGCGGTGAGTTGTAAATCCTCTGGCGCATCGCCGAAGAACTCTACCGCAATCAACACCAAGCCGGTGGCAGTGACGAAATAAGTTTCGATATGACGGCCATTGAGGATGTCATCGATAATTTCACGAAATAGCCGTCTAAGTTTAAGCATTAGTTCCCTCCGCCCTGATTTTGGCGCACCGCTTGAAAGTGTTGGTCAAAGACCTCGCAGAGAGCGCCTTGCGTCGCAGCATAGAGATAGGTATAGGTGTTATCGCCCACATCAAACGTACCAGAGCCTGTGCACGGCTCTAAGGCGGCAGATTGAGCACTAAAACCTTGTACCGAGCGCTGGCCAGCCACACAGGCGAGGAAGTTATTCATCAAACGCTGCTGATTGATGATGGCGACAACGCCCACAGCTGGCACTTCTCCTTCTAGCACATTGGAGAAATC